>JBFLZA010000062.1:0-19942 GCA_040756535.1 Cyanobacteriota bacterium | reverse complement strand
AGATGGCACAGCCAGACTCTGGGACTTGAGTGGGCAAGAGCTAGCGCGATTGACGGGTCATCAGGATGGAGTTAGAAGTGTAAGCTTCAGCCCTGATGGACAGCTTCTTGCCACAGGAGGAGAGGATGGTATCGTGAGGCTTTGGAGCTTGACCGGGCAAGAACTGACTCAATTGAAAGGTCATCGCCTCGGAGTCACGAGTGTAAGTTTTAGTCCAAAGGGGCAGCGCTTAGCCACCGCTGGATGGGACGATACAATCCGCCTCTGGGACTTGTCAGATAAGCATCTGGCTCAATGGCATGGTCACCAAGGTGTAGTTTGGAGTGTGAGTTTCAGCCCGGATGAACGATGTATTGCCACGGTAGGAGCAAGCGGCATTGTTAAGCTTTGGGATTTATTGGGTCAACTCCTAAACCAGTGGCAGACTGATCATGGCTGGTTCACTCGCATGAGTTTTAGCCCAGATGGTCGGTGTATTGCTACAGCAGGACATGACGGGATTGCTCGACTTTGGCATTTATCTGGACAGATACTCGCTCAATGGAACACTTATCAAGGCAGAATTGTGGAGGTTGATTTCAGTCCAGATGGACAGTCCCTAGTCCTAGCAGGAGAAAACGGTACAGCTCGACTTTGGAGTTTGTCTGGACAACAGTTAGCTCAATTTTACGGTCATCAGGGGCAAGTCAAGATGAGCTTCAGTCCCGATGGCAAGCGGATTGCTACAGCAGGAGGAGAGGGTACAGTTCAGTTATGGAACTTGTCTGGACAACATTTGGCTCAATTTGACACTCATCAAGATCCAATCAGGAGTGTGAGGTTTAGTCCCGATGGACAGCTTCTTGCTGTAGCAGGAGGAGTCAGTACAGTCCAACTTTGGAATCTGCAAAGACGGCAACTCGCTCAATGGAACACTGGTCAAGAAAAAGTTTTGGGTGTAAGTTTTAGCCCTGATGGACAGCGCCTTGCTACAGCAGGATGGGACGGCACAGTCCGACTTTGGAACTTATCCGGACGCTTGATTGTTCAATGGAAGGGTCATCACGGTGAAATCACGAGTATGAGTTTCAGTCCCAATGGACAGCGCCTTGCTACGGCAGGAGAGGACGGTACTGTAAGGCAATGGCGAATTGAAGGATTAGATGAACTGCTATCTCGTGGTTGTGTCTGGCTTAAAGATTACCTGACTACTCATCCCGAAGATCTAGAAAAACTAGAGGTCTGCCAAAACACGTCTAAGTTTATTGAAGCCGATAGGAATCTCATTAGTGCGGGTGATGCTGAGGGCACAATCGCTAAGTTTCAAAACTCAGCAGAAACATCCAATCCAACAAGCCAACCTATTTTGTGGGTTGATGATAATCCAGATAATAATGCTTTGGTGATTGCTAGATTACAAGAAGAAGGGATAGAGGTCACTCAGGCTCTTTCCACGGCTCAAGCCATGCAAATCCTGCTTACCAGTGGCCTATCTTTCAACGCCATCATTTCCGACATGGGTCGGACAGAAGAAGGGGAGCATCGGCATAACGCTGGCATTTTATTAATTAAAGCTATCCGTGAGGCTGGCATTACCCTGCCGATTTTTGTCTACACCTTAATGGCAAGTTATCTGATGCGTAGGGAAGTTCTAGCAGCAGGCGGCAATGGTGCAACTTGGGCTACCGAAGAACTCTTGTCATGGCTCAGAAACTATATTAGTCCAGCCAAACTGGATGATGTTGAAGGCGAATTAATCCTTAGGGTAACAGCTCCGGAGGAAGTGCCTATCCCAGAGCAAATCGTCAACTCTCTTACCTCTGCACCAGTTATTTGCGATCGCCTCAGTTCTGAACGTGGGATTGACTATAGCCTATTGCGTGACCTACTAGCAGCAGGACAATGGCAAGAGGCAGATCGAGAAACTACCAATATCATGCTTAGGATATGTGGTCGAGAAGCAGAAGGTTGGCTCACAGAACAAGACATCGAAAAATTCCCCTGTACAGACCTACTCACCATCGACCAACTTTGGGTTAAATACAGCAAAGAGCGTTTTGGTTTTAGTGTACAAAAGCGTATTTGGCAGAGCGTAGGTGGAACGAAAAACGCAGACTACAAGATTTATCGAAGTTTTGGTAAGCATGTGGGTTGGATTCATGGAGGTGGCTATTGGCTATATTGCTCCGAGCTAACTTTTGCGATCGCGGCTCCAGTTGGTCATCTCCCTGGCGGGGTATTGAGTTGGTTGTGGTCTAGTTTCAAAGAGGTTTCACTACTCGGTTTGTGGGTTGAGAGCACTGATGGTCTTGTTCTTCGTGTGTGGTGGAATATTCTCTCTTCTCTCGCGTCGAGACTCGAAGAGTGTAGCAATCAGTAGCTAAAGATTTCAAAGTGTGGCTTGAAGCATTAGCTGATGATTGCAGATAAATGAAAACAGATACTGATAAATAACTGACATGATTGCTACCCCGCAACCCCGACCCATGACCCCCCAGGAATACCTGGAATGGGAAGAACAGCAACTGATTAAATACGAATACGTTAACGGCGAAGTCTTCGCCATGACTGGGGGAACTCTCCCTCACAATTCCATTGCTCTTAATTTAGCCTCTGCTCTTAAAGCTCACCTGCGGGGCAAAGGCTGTAAAGTTTTCATGGCAGATGCCAAACTCGGCGTATCCGAAAACGGCCCATATCAGTATCCTGATGTGATTGTAACGTGCGACCCACGCGACCAAACTGCCCGTAAAGTTATTTATTATCCTTGTTTAGTTGCCGAAGTTCTCTCCCCCGGTACTGAAGGTTATGACAGAGGCGATAAATTCAAACATTACCGCCGCATCAAAACCCTTAAAGAATACGTTCTCATCGATGCGGAAAAAATGAACGTCGAGTGCTACCGACTCAATGAGCGAGGCAAATGGGAACTCACCCCCTACTCAATTGACGAAGTTACCTCAGATGGAGCCGAATTAGAAGTCCATCTTAGTAGTATTGATTTGCGCTGTCCCATTTCCCAGCTTTATGAAGATGTTGAATTTCCACCCAACAATGAGTGCTGAACAAGCAACAGAGAAACAGCGATCGCACTTTCTCACTTTTCCCATTTGATCGTTACACAGTTGTTTGGTTGGTTAAGGCTAGGACAGCAACGAGGTAAGGATTCCCAAAGCAATCCTATACAAGACGTCTGATAAAAAAGCAAGCAACCGAACAACGAGTTGACGAGGTAAAACCAGAAGTCCCAGGAGCGATCGCCATGACTATAGCAACCCAGAAACTAACCTTTCAAGAGTATCTGAAGTATGACGATGGCACTAACACGCGCTATGAACTGGTCGATGGAGAATTAATTCCCATGAGTCTTGGCACGGGAAAGCATGGCGCGATCGCCAAGTTTCTAGAACGAGTGTTCGATGACGAAAGCACCAGAACAGGAACGCAGTGGACAGCACAAAAGTTTTCCGTGGGAGTTCGTTCCCCTCGTGGTGGACGCTGGGACACCTCAAGGATTCCAGACGTGACTGTTCTGCCGATAGAGCAGTGGGAAGCTCTTGCTAACCGGGAAGCCGTGATTGAGCTTAACGAGCCTCCCCCCATCTTAGTGGTGGAAGTGGTCAGCGAATCTACCAAAAACCCGGACTACCGCAGCAAACGTTCCGAATATGCCGTACTCAACATTCCTGAATATTGGATTGTTGACCCCTTAGAGCAAGTAGTAACAGTATGCACTCTGATAGAAGGCTTCTACGATGCTGTGCAATTTCGAGATGGAGAACGCATCATCTCTCCCACCTTCCCAGAGTTAGAATTGACAGCAGCCCAAGCCCTAATGGGAACGCTTTAAGCAAACCAGATTGAGATTAACTTTTTCAATTCCTCTTCAAGTTGAAGTGCGATGCTGCAAAATTGCTAATTTACCAAGGATTACCAATCAGTGTAAAAGCCGCCCAGTAGTAAGGATGCCTTAGTTCTTGGTCACCTAAATTCGCTAAAGCAGGCGGTAGCGTCACCTCTCCTTGAGAGGTGTACAACTTCCCCGATTCAATTCGTACCTGCCCTTTCAGCATTGCTAACTGGGCCTGCCGTAATGCCTCAGCTTTAATCGGCGTACCCTTGAGCTGCTTGTAAAACTGGGTCATCAGTCCCAAGGTCGCTTCATCATTGACCAACCACAAACTCGCTACAGCCGACTTAACCCCCGCCTGCACCGCAAGTCCTGCAAAGCCTAACTCTGCCTGTTCATTGCCCAATGCTGTACGACAGGCACTCAGTACCAACAGCTCCACCGGCGGCTGACTCCAATTCAGTTCGGGGATTTGATTGAGTCGCAACTTGCCATTGGAGAGTTGGATATAAGAGTTTTCTGGTTTTCCTGGCAGGAAGTCGGCATGAGTGGCGAGGTGGATAATTCCGAAGGATTCCTGCCGCCGTTGTGCTTTCAGATTTTCTAAGGTAAAGGCGTTGTTGAGGAATGCTTCTCCTTCCCACAGTTGCTCTGTAATCAGAGATAACTCTAGAGGTACGGCAGGTAGGGGCTTTTGGTCAGGAAACTGCTCTGCTCCCATTGCCAAGACTTGAGAATTTTGAATGTTGCGGTAACGAGTATCGGTGAGACTGAGACTGGGCATCATCGCCACACTGTATCGCTCTACCAAAAACTCTCGACCATCGTAGAGAGCAGCAAGGGGTATAGAACGCAACCCACTGTCTAAGACGAACACCAAGTTGTCAATTTTTTTGGTTTGGAGTTCGGCTTCCAACGGTGCTATCAGCCACTTATGAAGCTGCTGAGATGAACTGAGGTAGTCACGAGAGCGTAGGTTAGTCACGTTAGAGCGAAATTCTTGAGCGATTTTCAGGACGCGCTCACGCGTAGCTCCTTCCACTCGTTTGCGAATGGGTTTCCCTTGTGCCGTGACTAATAACAGTTCCAACTCGTCTGTTGCTCGTGACGCCGGACTCTGTGTTGCTGGTGTTTCCAGAGTAGTAGGCACAAAAACAGCATAGATGAAAGCGGGTTTGATGCCTGTTACGCGATCGATTTCTTCTAAGGTTTCGTGAGCTTGGGTTACATTTTTGCTCTCCACATTGAACGTGCGACCGAAATGTTGCTCAAACTCCTGTGTAAACGACTCCTCAAGTTCAACGAATCCTGTACCTGTATCAATTTCTATTGGGGGAGAATTCGATGAACTCGATGAAGTGGAAAGAGGGGTTTGGTTGAAATTGCTTTGTGGTTGTGGAGATGAATTCGTCTGCTGGGGTGAATTGCTCTGTTGGGGTGTATTCGTCACTTGCAATTGGGGAACCACAGGCGTTTTGTTTCCCGACGTCATGATTTGGATATCGCTAGGCGAACTTCCTTGAGTGTAGGAACCAGCAAACACCCCAGAAGAAATTTGGGTACCCTTGCCAGTGGAAATCGCTCCTGCTGTGCCATTGATGCCGTTGTAATCTGACCCTACTGTAAAAGGAACGCTTAAAAGACCGCCGCCATGCCGAATGTTGACAGAACCGCCCCTTGTTCCACCCTCAGTAGCAATGCTGATATTGCTGCTATTTTTACCCGTTGCTCGGAACAAGCCTGAAGTCGTGATATCCACACTACCGCCCGTGCCATTGCTGAGACTTCGGGTATCAATCGAGTGAACAGTGATGTCTTTGGGAGCATTCAACGTGACTTTGCCGCCATCACTAGAAGAGGAGCTTGTGTTGATTTGTCCGGCGGTAAGGCTGTCTTTGTCCGCTCTTAAGGTAATAGCGCCACCATTAGTAAGGAAGTTACCCGCCGTGATTTTATCGGCTGCCTCTAGGGTGATATTACTGCCAGAGGTTTGGATGGTGTCGTTAGAGTCTTGGAACAGAATCGAACGTTCTGTAGAGCGAAAGCTTAGGTTTCCTGGCTTCGGACCCAAGTTCACCCCATTGTTTTGAGTCACACTAGGCGTATTTCCGACAATATCTGCGATCGCAATTTGCCCAGTAGATTGCAACACAATATTGTTCTTGGTTGTCAGCTCCGCAATTTGCCCCCAAGATATCGTATTCGAGCCAGTATTGTTATCAGATACCAAGAATTGCGGGTTATCTGCCAAATTGCGGTTTTGAGCGGCACTGACGGCTGGTGCATCAGTCAAGGTGAAGTTGGCCGAGTTGAGGAACAACGTCCCCCTGCCAGCATTCTGAGTGAATGTATCCACCGTACCGCTAAACGTCAGATTTTTGCTTCCCGAAATCTCGACAAAACCCCCACTGCCCCCTGTCGTCCCACCCTGAGCACTAATCTGACCCAAAAAACGGGTGGTATCACCGGCCCAAATCCTAACCTGACCGCCATTACCGGCTGATCCAGGCTTCGCATTCGCGTTGATGGTAACCTCTGGCCCTACAACCGTCCGCAACTCATTGGGGGCTGTACCTTGTCCCCCGACATCACCACCAATCAACACCCTACCGCCACCCGCATCCCCAGAGACATCGACCTGTGCCTTCTCCACTAATCCCACCACATTGCCCCGCAACTGTACGGAACCGCCACTTTGGGAGGGTGTCGTTCTAGAAGCATTAGCCGTACCGGAGAGTAGTACCGTACCCGGAGACTGAGGCACCACTAAACCAGATTTCGAGAGAACCACCTGCCCCCCCGCATCAACCGTCAAGTCCGTCGCTTGATTGCTAGCTGTACCGGTAAGCAACTGGGGTAGGGAGAGAGGGGTTGGCAGTAGCGGCGCTGTCCCTGTGTCTGTTCCGGAGTTGCTAGGAAGAGTGCAATTCGACGTATTGCCACAAGGTTGAATCTCTAAATTCAATAAGTGACCGGCTTGAGAAATGCGTATCAGGTTTTGTCCGGGTACAGCAGCAACAGTAATGTTGCCTCCTGGTGCTATCACTTGGCCTGTGTTGATTACCGTACCACCGAGTAATGCGAGATTTTTTCCTTCTGCTACAGCCAACTCACCGGCGTTGATAATCGCTCCTGGTGTTCCGGATGTGCCAAAGGCAAAGGCGCTGGGAGTCCCGATTAATGCCGAGTAGTCATTTGTGCCAACAGCGTTGAACCAGTTGTTATTCCCAAAACCAATTCTTGTCGCTGTTGTAGCTGTAAAATCAGCAGGGACGTTTAACCGAGCATCGGTACCAAAGACAATTCCTGCGGGGTTGAGCAGAAATAAGTTGGGGTTGCCACCTGTGACTTGAATCAGGCCGTTAATGACCGAAGGGTCGCCCCCCGTAACCCGACCCAAGATGTTCAAGATCGAGGGGTCGGGAACAACGAAGTTAGCCGTCTGTCTCGCCTCGACGCCAAACTGACTGAAGCTGTGGAACAGATTTGTCCCATCCTGACTCAGCTGACCGCCAGTAATGTTGTATTGTGAAGAGTTTCCCGGAGGATTGGCGTTGCTCTCTGGAGTAACAATAGTGCCAGTACTGCCATCAGAGGTGATGGGTTGGGATATTGCGATCGCAGGGAGGAATATAGCGGCAAGTGTTGATAGGCAAGCGGTGATAAATTTGGTCGCGGCAAGGCGGTGCTCCAGTTTCCTGGCAAGGAGGAGCAGGAACATTCGTTTTGGCATGGAATTATTTAGGACTGCGGACTCTAAAACATTGGGAATTCAGGGCTGGGGATGGATGAGTGGGAAGATTTCGATAGGGGACTGGGATTTTTGATGGAGTCATGACATTCCCAGTTCCCAGCTTCTGTATCCCTTTGCGAAAGCTTTACATAACCGAGGAAATGCAAGGGTATAGACACTTCCCTTTATAAAAACTGATGAAATGATTAAGAAATTCTATTCCGAAGCTTTCGGATTTCCGTACTAAAACTAAAGAAGGGCTACGAAGTGTTGATTTCACGCTCACATGGCTTCTATCAGTCGGTTTCTTTAACCTAGCCCAAGGATTGAGTACGTGAGGAGCTTGATTGCTGAGTTCTTCACATTTTGTTACAAAGATATAAAGAACTCTCGTGGATTCAAAAAAGTATGCTTGGTGGCTTCGCCGGTACAAAAAATACTTCTGGCACCGACTGGGGAGAGCAGATGCTCAATACAGTTGCGAGCAAGACGATTCGCCACCTGTTTACTCAGAGCGAGTCAGTTGAAGTCTCGGTTCGCTGCTATCCCTCCAGCAAACTGTTGCAGGGCAGCATCGACAATTTCAAGATGAGCGGTCGTGGTTTGGTGATTCGTCGGGAATTCCGGACTGAGGAAATGTCATTTGAAACCGATGCCGTTTCGATTGATTTTGGTTCGGTTCTCAAGGGTCAGCTGAACCTGAAGCAACCCACTCAAGCGATCGCTCAGGTTATCCTCACGGAGGACGATATCAACAACTCCTTCAAGGCAGAACTTGTGAGAAAGCGGTTGGAAAATCTGTCTATCCCAGCCTTGAGCGAGTTGACCGATGGTGAGCCAATTTCGTTCTCTGACGTGCAAGTGACGCTACAACCCAACAACAGCCTGCGTCTGTTTGCCAAAGCTAATTTACCCAAGTACGGTCTGATACCCATTAGCATGACATCGACCCTCGCCGTTGAGCGAAGGCGTCGCATTCTGTTTCAGAACTCGCAATTTGAACCGGATGCGATCCCGGAGGATTTACGAGAAATCTCTCAAAAGTTGACAACCGCACTGAATGAAATTTTGAATAACATGGTGGATCTGGATCGCTTCAATCTGGATGGCGTCACAATGCGTATTAATCGCCTGGAAACTCAGGGGAAAAAGCTCATTTTTAGTGGTTACGCCCAAATTGAGCGCGTTCCGAATAATCCATAGCCTAAAAAGCTCATAATGTCAATCAGCGGTTTCTTTGCTGCCGGTGGGGTTGTCATGTGGCCCCTGTTAATTTTTTCTATCCTGGCGATCGCACTCATTTTGGAGCGCATCATTTTTTGGCAGCAAGTTACAAAGCGCCAGAACCGCCTGATTCGGGAAGTCCTGAGGCTCTACCCACAAGACCCGCAAGCGGCATTCGTCATGCTAGAACGCAATAGCGACTTGCCAATTGCACGGATATTTTTAGCGGCAATGGAGCTAGAAAACCCCACCCCAGAGGAATTCCGGCTGGCATTAGAAGGTGCCGGTCACGCCGAGTTGCCAGTCCTCAAGCGTTTTAATACCGCCTTTGAAACGATAATCGCTGTTTCCCCCATGATGGGTCTTTTGGGAACCATTCTCGGCTTGATAAACGCCTTTGCGGCGCTGAGAGTGGGCGATATTGGCACGACTAATACCCCTGGTGTCGTAGGCGGTATTAGTGAAGCCTTATTCTCTACCGTTGCTGGGTTGTGTGTAGCCATCTTTACCCTGCTGTTTGCCAACGGCTTTCGCGGGTTGTATCGCCGCCAGCTAGCCTTGATTCAGGATTATGCCGGTAGGCTAGAACTGCTCTACCGCCGTTACTACGCCTATGGCAGACTTCCCTATTTGGGAACACCTAAGGAAGATTCAACTACCCCGCCGTAACACGTTACTCCCTTCCCGCTCAAAGAATACTAATGAGAAAGCTGGGGGAGCTGAGGAGCTGGGGGAGCTGGGGAGCTGGCGAGCTGGGGGAGCTGGGGGAGCTGGGGGAGCTGGGGGAAGGATAGGTAATGTTTTGCTGGGAAGGGAGTAAGACGGGGTATCTAACGGAGTTTTTTTGATGAAACTCAAACGCGGGAATGAAGTCAGTCAGGATTATGAACGAGTCAGACGCTTCTTACTTGAGCATGAAGCGTATCACGGTTTGATGTTGGGGCTGCTTGATGCCATCCTTAACTCTCCTGAACGCTTCAAACAACCCTACATAGCCGTCGTAGAAGAGGATGACACTGTCTTAGCCGTTGCCCTACAAACACCGCCTCGTAAGCTGCTGTTATCACGAGTCGAGAGGTTAAATGCGATCGCTTTAATTGCCCAAGACTTGCATTCTATACAAGCACAAGTTCCCGGAGTGATGGGAACCACAGCGGCAGCTCAAATTTTTGCTCAAAACTGGCACGCATTAACGGGCCAATCTTACCGAGAAGGAACGCGGGAGCGATATTTTCAACTCGAAACTGTACAGCCTATTACCCATGTCACTGGTCATCTCCAACAAGCTACACTATCTGAGCGAGAATTACTGATTAATTGGTGTCGTGCTTTTATGGCAGAAGTCGCAGATGAACCAGCGAGTCCGGATGATGTTGTCGATCGCTATTTGCGTGGGGGCAGTTTGTATCTTTGGCAAGATAACACCCCCGTCTCGATGGCTAACTTCTATGGGGCAACGCCAAATGGAGTGAGGATTAATTTGGTGTATACTCCCCCAGAGTATCGGAGAAAGGGGTATGCAACTGCTTGTGTGGCGGCGTTGAGTCAGGCGTTGCTCGAACGAGGATATAAATACTGTTTTTTGTCTACGGATTTAGCTAATCCTACATCTAATCACATTTATCAGGTGATCGGCTATCAGCCTTTGAGTGATGAGATTCAGGAGTATTGGTTTGAGCATTCCTATAAAATGATGTCTTAATGGGCAGTTTTCCTTCTGTCACTCTTTTTATATGCTTTTTTGAGGTTTTATGTTAAAAATTGGGGAACTATTAATGAGCTGTGAGGTGTCTAATTTGTAGGCAAGTCTTTTGGTTGATTTGGGTTTTTCTATCTAGAAAAGACAAAAAGGCAAGTCTTCTGCTGTAGAGAAAAAATTTTTAAGTGCGAATCTCTTAAGCTAAAAGACATTTAACCTGCATAGTTTAAATAGGATTCTTGTGGAGCAGACCGGAAACCCTACCTTTGAATATGTAAGTTAAATGCCCCTTAGCTTCCGTTAAAAATCTAATTGAGTAAGTCCGTGTGAGGTTGAAATTTTAATGCGAGTTTTACTAATTTATCCGCTGTTTCCTAAAAGTTTTTGGTCTTTTGAAAAAACCTTAGCCTTACTCGGCCGTAAGGCAATGATTCCACCTCTGGGATTGATAACAGTCGCAGCGATTTTGCCTCAAGAGTGGGAATTCAAGCTAGTCGATCGCAATATTGGTCAAATAACGGAAGAGGAGTGGGCATGGGCTGATTTAGTCATCCTCTCCGCAATGATTGTGCAAAAAGAGGATTTCCTCAATCAAATTCGGGAGGCGAAACGACGGGGCAAGGCGGTTGCTGTCGGTGGCCCTTATGCCACAGCGTTACCCGATGAAGCCAAATCGAGTGGTGCAGACTATTTGATTTTGGATGAAGGGGAAGTCACTTTACCTCTATTTGTAGAAGCAATTCAACGGGGCGAAACTTCTGGAATTTTCCGATCTGGAGGAGAAAAGCCTGATGTGACTCAAACGCCAATTCCTCGCTTCGATTTACTGGAATTTGACGCTTATTCAGAGATGTCGGTTCAGTTTTCTCGAGGGTGTCCTTTTCAGTGCGAATTCTGCGACATTATTGTCCTCTACGGCCGTAAACCTCGGACTAAAACTCCAGCTCAACTTCTCGCTGAACTCGATCGCCTTTACGAGTTAGGGTGGCGGCGCAGCATTTTCATGGTGGATGATAACTTCATTGGTAACAAGCGCAATGTCAAGTTATTTTTAAAAGACTTAAAACCTTGGATGGTGGAACACGGCTATCCCTTCTCCTTTGCCACGGAAGCATCAGTGGATTTGGCAAAAGACCAAGAATTGATGGATTTGATGGTGCAGTGTAACTTCGGGGCGGTATTTTTAGGGATTGAGACACCGGATGAAGAGAGTTTAGCCTTAACTCAGAAGTACCAAAATACGCGAGATTCTTTGAGTGAGGCGGTTCACGCCATTACTAAATCAGGGCTGCGAGTGATGGCAGGGTTTATCATTGGTTTTGATGGGGAAAAATCGGGAGCAGGCGATCGCATCGTCAAGTTTGTGGAGAAAACGGCTATTCCCACCGCCTTGTTCAGTATGCTGCAAGCCTTACCCGATACCGCCCTCTGGCACCGGCTGAAGAAAGAGGAACGACTGCGGAGTGAATCTGCCGATATCCATCAAACCACATTGATGAACTTCGTACCCACCCGTCCTTTAGAAGAAATTGCCCGTGAATTTATTGATGCGTTTTGGACACTGTACGATCCAGAGCGTTTTCTCGATCGCACTTATCGCCACTATCGCATCTTGGGAGAGGCAACCTATCCGAAGAAGGGAAAAAGGGCAAAGAAGAAGCTGAATTGGGTAGTAATCCGGGCGCTATTGATAGTTTGCTGGCGGCAAGGAGTTCTGCGGAAGACTCGTTGGCAGTTTTGGCGCAATCTCTATAATATGTATCGATACAATCCGGGCGGGGTGAGCAGTTATTTGTCCACTTGCGCTCAAATCGAGCATTTCTTGGATTATCGCCAGATTGTTAAAGATCAGATAGAAGGACATCTGGCAGAGTATCTGGCAGGGGAAGCTCAGTTGAAGCGATCGCAAGAACAAGAAAAGGTTCTATCTACCTCGATTTAGCGAACCAGCGTCGGATTAATTCTACTTGGAAGCGGTAGCCATCATCAACTTGCTCGATTAACTCGCGCTGTAAGAGCAAGTTGAGGGTACTATCTAAGCGATCGCGAAACTGGCGGGATAGATCTTGCTTACTAACTGTTGCCCCTTCCCCTTTTGCTGCTAAAAAACGCATTAGTTCTAACCCAGCCGCATTGACTTGGTTTGTTTCGATGTCAGCGAAGAAGAAGCTTCCACTGCTCAAAGCCTCTCGCACCGCTTGTTCAACATCCCTTAAGGTGGCTAAGCGGCGGCGAACTGAGTATTGCTCATTTTTTAGAGCGACAATCTCAGCACAAAGTATTTGTACTAAGCAAGGGTGACAGCGGGTGAGTTCTATCACTCGCTCAACGGCATCAGGTTCATAGTGCAGGGGAAAGTCTTTAACGGGTCGCTCAATTAGTTGACGGGCTTCGTCTTCCTGCAAGTAGCTGATATGCACCAGTTGGACATTGATTAGGTAGCTAGCCCAGCGCTGATATTCCTCCAGACTATGGGAGCCAGCAAGCAGCACTTTGAAGCGGGGACGATGTTGAATCAGGTGACGCAGCATTCCCAGAACATCCTGCTCGTCAAAGCGTCCTTTGGTTATGGCACTGTCCAGTACCTCGAATTCGTCTAGGGCAAGCAGTGCTGTATTGTCTTGTAATACTTGTTCGACTTCATCCAGCCATTCTTCAAAGTATGTGAAGGGGTCAGCTGCTAGTGCCTCACGAGTTAAGGGTGGTAGGGTTAAGCCTCGTTTCTGCTGGGCTGACTTTACCATGTCTCTAGCGAGGTTGTAGAGAAAACCCGGATGGTCACTCGCCCGTGAGGCTGACCCTTGCAAGTCTACAAACATCGGGATAATGCTATTGGGTAGTAAGCGTCCCAAGTTGTTGAGCAGGGAGGTTTTGCCCATGCGCCGCTGACCATAGAGTAGCAAGGGTGGGCGGCGTTGATCTAGAAGTAATTGCTCGATTCGGGTGCTGATGTCATTACGCCCAACAAAGATTTCCTGTTGTTCTGTGAGGGGATTTCCAGTGATGTAAGGAGAGTCAATTTCTTGGCGGTCTTCAGAGGCTTTAGCAAGTGTATCTACATGAGTGGTGATTATCTGACTCCAGCGGATGGGGACAGGTTGCAAACGGATGGCATATTCGTCGTTGCTTATAGTCAACTGCCTTGACAAATCATCTAAACCGTTAGCAACACTTTTGAGAGTTAGGCGCTGGTTGTAGGTAGTTACCTGATTTAAAGCCGCATCCACGTCTTCGCTGATATGACTGAAACTGCGTATGAGCGCACCAACTAGGTTTTCCAGCTCCAGTTCACCAGTTGCTAAGTCTCTATGAAGGTGACGGATAGCTTCCAGATTGACACAGCGTTCTATCCTCCGTGTATCCATTTCAAGCAGTGCAGCTTGAGCAGCCCAACGCTGGGGGCGAGTACTTAAATACTTAATGGCAGCATTTCCCTCATCTGGGTTACGCTCCATCACCAAGATGAGGTGCTTGTCCAAGTCTTTCAAGTGTTGATGCTGCCACTCATCCCAGAAGGCAGAGTTATAGCGTAATAGACTGAATTGACTGTCAGTAAGCTGTTTGTCCAGTTGATATAACAAGTTATTCCCTAATTTAATCAAGGGACATATCACCACAAATCTCAAAAACTTCAGCATCGGTTTCACGACAGCTTCTACACTTGCAGCTATGCGAACTACCTTGCTAAGTGTGACCCCAATTGGTATGTAATAGAATAAGCCAATCCCCACAAAAAAAGCCACAATACTAGCTGCACCGATAGCTACACGAACCGCCAAGCCAAAAGCCAAGCCAAAAGCCACAGCGATCGCGACGCTAATCACTACACCAACTGCCACACGAACCACCAAGCCAAAAGCCAAGCCAAAAGCTAGGCTAACTGCCACGCCAACCGCTACACGAAATACCAAGCTTTCCTCTGATTCACGTAATCCCATCAGCACCAAGTTGAGCGACAAGTTAGCTAACAGAGGTAAGAGTAAGTATCCCTGAATCAACAGCCGCCATAATGCCCAATTCCTCCACTGCAAGCGGCTCCATACCTGAGACTTAGGTTGTAAGGCGGAGTCAATGCGGATTAAGTGATTACACCAAGCTGAGGGACGGAAGAAAATCCAGAACAGCAGTTGTAGGCTACCCAGTATCAAGCTGGAGTGCTGATCGGGTGTATCAGTATAAGCTTTACGTGGAACAGCAGGTGAGTTCATGCCAATTTAGAGCTTGCCTACTTGAGAGTTTGTACATCGGGATATGCAAGAATTTTCGTGTCAGCCGTTAGTAACGGACATTCATAAATTCTTGCTGTAGTCACAATAATTTGGTCAGATGGATCGCGGTGAAAACCTGTTAGTTTGGTTGACTCAACTACTATGGGAATCGTGAGATGAGTAGCTGCACTCCTGGATAAGCTAAAGCTCCTTCCAACCAGTCATCAACTGACATTGAAAGAGTAAGTCTTCCAATCTCAACTAATTTAGCGACTTCCCAACAAGAAATTATGCTAATTTCTAAACCTTGAGATTGGTATTCTTGTATCCACTCTCGATGTTGCTGAGTTAATCGCGGATTGTCGTCAACCCACCAAATCCAGATATGGGTATCTAGTATTATCATTGCAGAGCTTCCCAATCCTCAATATGTGTAGCCGACTCAAATGGGTCATCATAGCGAATGACTGTGCCGCGTAGAGGATAAGGATTCGAGTTGAAGGGTCGAGAATGACGTTCTAGAATGATGATTTCAACTGCATCTCCAGCTTGAAAGGGTAAATTCTTTATAGTCAAAGTTCCATTTTCAGTTAAAGTTGTTTCTATCCGATGTGCTTTCATATTCATTCTTCTACTCCTTCAATGAGAAAACACAGGTAAATTTTTAACCTAACAAATGAGTAAATGGTTTTATTTGTTCTAACCCATCTTTCCGCCAACCCTCTCCCATCTCCCCATCTTCCAGACTAAATAATCGTTCTCGACACAGAATTTGCAGCAAGATAGGCCAGCGTCCGCTTTGCTCCAAAATCCACTCTACATCCTCAACCGGGAAAGGGATAGGCGAACTCGCAATCAACTCCCTCGCTTCTGCCTCAGTCAGCGCCCCCAGAGTCGCGGTATATCCAAAAATATTGAAAAAGGGAGAACTATGCCCCGTGTGCCGAGCTAAATCAATGGGTGATTCGTGAGTTGCCAATACAAACGCCAAATTCCCGCCTGTATAGTTTGTTGCCAAAGAACGCAAACTCTCCCAGAACCCATCATCCAACTCCGGACAGCGCTGCAACCCAACACCAATCTCATCCAATAAGATAACTGTGGGCGTCTGCAAGTTCTCGCTCACCACATCCATGAAATAATCCAGCTCACAAGGCGTCGGTACTTCCATCTTCAGGCATTCTAAGATGTAGCTCAGCAGTCTCTCTTGGCTTGCCATCCGTACATCCTGAAAGTCCACAAATATCCAGCAATAGCGTTCCGGATGCGGCAACCAATCAGACTTTTGTCCTGGGCGCAACTGTTCCGGTGGAGTCGTGGTAATGTTTTTCAGGTAGTGCAGTAGAGAAGTCTTGCCACTACGCCGCTTGCCGATGATGGCTGCATTTTGCAGAGGATGGCGTTTGAGCAAATCAAAGAGGCGTTTGAGTTCTCGCTGACGCCCAAAAAAGTAACGAGGATGGATGATGGTGGGGCCAGTGATGAAAGGTGAAGATTCCTCTGTCTGAAGCGCTTGAGGGTTTGGTTCTTTATATGCGATCGCCTGCCACTCAATCCCTAATTTCTCGCTTAATTCTACAAAATTCAAATAATCAACAGGTTTGCCATTGAGAAAGTTTTTGACGGTGGACAAAGAGTATCCCGCCTCCGTTGCTAACGCTTGCTGGCTGGGATAGCCATTACGCTGGAGAGCTAACTTAACTTTTTGAATATACTCTTGGGCAACTTTTAGCGATCGCGGCATCACGCTTGATCAAACCACTGCATCGAGTTTAGCCCTTTTCCAGTGCTTAGGGTGTGTGTGCGATCGTGTAATACCAATTCACTAAAAGCCTGCTACAAATACTGTTCTTGCTCCCCCCTTTTAGATCCCCCTTCCGTCCCCCTTAAAAAGGGGGAAACCAGAGGTTGAAGAGCGCTTTTTATTGTCCGGGGGTTGGGGGGGATCTATCCGTAGCTTGTCTTACATCGAGATGATATAACGCATTAGAACACGATCAGCAATAGATGAGTTACAGTCCGCTTAACTCACCCTAAAATTGTCTATTTCTCAACCTAATCTCAGCCAGTGACAATGAAAGTCAGCCGACGCCTCGCCCAAGAATCCAACCATCGCTCCCTTTAAATCAAATTAGTAGAGTTCATTACAAAGGCAAGCGATATGGATAACCAAATTCAGAAAACCCTAGTCCCCGCCCACATCATTTTTCAAGAACGCCACACCATCTACACGGAACGTCGCCGCCAAGCGCAGTGGGCATTTAACCTCTTTTGGGGACTCACTAGTATCAGCGGACTAGTCGGCATTACTGCTATAGTGCTACTTTTTTCAGGACGTGTTTCCGAGGGCATGTTTACAGCCGCAGGCGGGGGTATGTATGGAGGCGTTACTGTATCATGCTGGAAACTTACCAAAGATGCCAACGACAGGTTGGATGAAGCGTTAAGGACATTAGAGGAAGAGTCCTAAAGCTGCAATATGAACAGCGATCGGTACCTTTAGCCTTTATCTACGTGGGTTGAGCAGCTATTCGTCCACTTGCGCTCAAATCCAGCATTTCTTGAAGTCTCGCCAGATTGTCAAAGCTTAGATAGCACTACAGTAATTAAATCTCTGCTAGAGCATTAGAGAGCGTGCTTTCCTGCTGAGCTTTCTGAGTCCAGGCATCATTGGATAACGGCACACTTGAGATTGTGAAGTTAAATGGATGGGGCGGTTCCTGTATAAATGATGCCGAACCTTGGGTCCGGGACTTAACTAAGCTCACTAGCCAAGGTAAAAAGTCTAAAACTTCTTCCGGCACTAAGGTTAACTCGAAGTGCCAATCTTGATTAATCCCTCGATAATCTCTTCTCCATTTGCTGGCGGCAACTATACCACCACCTTTGTTAACAGACACTCGAAGAATAAATGGACGTTCAGGAATTAATTTATCAGGTGCTGTGTAAACATAAACCCGCAAGTAATTCAGCCGTTGCCTCTCATCTATCCAAAACGCCATTGGAGGATTACCAGTAGATGAACTACCACTAGTAATGCTCACTGGTACCTCCATCTCTGCTGCAAACAGAGAGTAGAACTCACGCCTAAGCTGAGAAACAATGCGTATCGTGTCTGGAGTCATGGTTACACTCAACCTCTTAAAATGTCTGATAAATGGCTCTCTCCACAACTACTGAACCTGAGCCAAATATCCTTTTATCTCTTTCGTAATTACCTATAGCGGCTCTCTTTTGAATACGACACCTCGGTTTGGAACTGCGTCACTTCACACTAGGGGGATGTATTCCAAGTAATCGAGAACCGCTAGAGATGCATAGCTATGGATGATTCCATCAGGCTTGATTGCCCCACGCAAATAGGCATGACTGAGCTTTACATCAACTTAGGCTTGCTTGTTAGGTTGATAACAGTTGTCATTTACTGCGAAAACGTCTCTTATTCTGCTTGTGCCTTGCAATTAGCTTACGCTTGCGTTTTTCAAGAGGTGTTTCAAAGTGGCGATTCTTCCTCATGTCTGGAAAAATTCCTGCTTTGGAAACTTGTCGCTTAAATCGACGGAGGGCTGATTCAATCCCTTCATTTTCGCCAATAATTATTTGCGTCATCCTATCTCCTCTTTACATTAACTGGGTTAAGGGCGTTCATGGTGCTGAGCAAACCAGGAAGCTAGAGCGTAAAAAAGGGCAGACTCTTTATCTGCCCCTAAGACCTCAAAGTTGAATTTTGTGCCTTGAAGCTTAATAATTGCGTCGGAAGGATCTATTGTTATTTCCTCGGTTACCCCCACCCGAGGGTCTTCTGTCTTCGCGAGGTTTGGCTTTATTAACCTTCAAGTCACGACCCATCCACTCAGCACCATCAAGGGCTTCAATCGCAGCGGTTTCTTCTGCCTCTGAGCCCATCTCTACAAAGGCAAAACCTCGCATTTTCCCGGTCTCCCGGTCTGTAGGCAATTGCACCCGACTGACAGTTCCATATTCTGCAAAGACCTCACGGAGGTCATCTTCAGTGACCTCATACGAGAGATTGCCCACATAAATCGACATAGAAATTCTCCCGAATCAGAAGATGAAGAGAACTAGATTCGGAGGAAGGATTGCCAGTTCTACAGAGCAAACTACGCAGCCGAATATAATTTTCTTTTCTCATCATAACACATCAGTAAATACATCGTGACCTGTACTAGAAACGCTGGGAATGGCAGGAAATGCCAGCCTGTATCGCTCTCAGTAAACCAGCGCTGGATTCACCCAACTGGGAAGCGGTAGCCCTCGCCCATATGTTAGAGATCTATAATATTCAGGATTTCTTCAAGATTGATTGCGTCATCGAGAGCGCTGAGGCAGCCATGGAGACGTTGCAGCAGGCTTTACCTTAGGAAAATGCGATCGCTGAATTAGATAGGTTTCAGTCGCTCTAATTCAGAATATGCCAATAACCGCGCCTGGAATTCTTTTTCCTCGTAGATAAAAAAGTGGTTAGTGGGTAATAGAGCCAAGCCCAAAACAGGAGAAAAAAAGAAGCTTGTCTTTTAAACTCACAACCACAGGGTAGGGACTTTGGTATCGTGCCCCTCCAAAAAACCTTGATTGAATGGTTGCTCAATCACTTTGATCAGGAGCGCTACGCACTAAAATCACTGTAGTGTTTACTCCCCGTGCGATCGCTTCTGGGATATTCCCATGCATCACCTGCCGCAAAAGCCCTTCCCGACTGGCTCCTAAGACAACAACATCACATCGATCCGCATGAGCCAAATGAATCACAGCATCCGAGACAGAATAGGAACGAACGGGAATGGCTAATACCTCACAGGAGAGTTGCTGTTCCAGAGCATGAGCGGCTTTTTCTAACCCCCCTGTGTCTGGTGATAGTGTAGTTGGCTCGAAGACTTGGATCACCTCGATTATTCGTTTTGAGCTGTGCGACGCTAGAGCGGGTATGAGCTGCAGGGCATAGCTGGAGTTTGGCCCCCCGGCAACAGGTACTAGCCAACGATTCCAGGCAACGGGTAAGGGGCAAGAGGCAACGGTTATGCCATTGTGCGTTTCATCCCGATGTCCCAATTTCACCAACACAACATCGCAGGGTGCCTGCCGAATCAAGGTATCCACAACATTCCCAAAGATGCGATCGGGGCTAGTTGGTAGCTCAGCTTTCCATCCCATCAAGATGAGATTGATGTGTCGCTCTTTAATCGTCTCTAGAATCGCTTGTGCTGTATCGTGAGATGCTCGGATTTGGG
>JBFLZA010000061.1:0-19955 GCA_040756535.1 Cyanobacteriota bacterium | reverse complement strand
CCTTGATCAAGAACACACGGACAGTTCTCCAGAGAATGTATCCAGCTTGTTTGAGGCTCAGGTAGCATCCTCGATCGTCCCACAGAACAATCAAGTGTCTCTGGATCAGGCGCTTTTGAAGCATCCGCCACTTTTTACTAATGAAGCGATCGCAAACAGCACGGTAACAGAGCCAATTGCTCCACAACCCGCTCCAGTTTTGTCACAAGTAACGTCTCGCAGCAACCGACAGGGCACCAAAGTGTCTATCAATGGTCGCACGTTTACTGTTGCTTGGAGGCAGTGGCAACTAGGAGCATCTGTTCGTACTGGCATCAGTGATATAGGACTGATGCAAAGCTTGGGCGTCGAATTGTTAAGTACTAAAGATTTAACGCGACAGCCTGTCCAGTGGTTCTCCTACCCAGAAACAACACCGATTGTCCTCACCAGTCAGCTAGCAGGTTCCTATCGCTATCTCGATGTCAGCGATTTTGCCAAAATTGCGGGTTGGCAAATGCAAGCGGAGGGAGACACGTTAAAAATTTCTTCGGTACCTGCCCGATTGCAGACGATTCAACAACAGACTCAGCCTTGGGGTTCGCGCATCATTATTGATCTAGATCGTCCTATTCCCTGGCAAGTTAGCGATCGCCGCACCGAAGGTGTGATTACTCTTGATGCTTCAGCTGACCCTTCTCTCATTGAACAATTTAATGCCCCTCCACCTCAACCCCCCCAACAAATCCAAGAGGCGGAAGATGCAGCACCCGTTCCCGTACCTGTTGAGACATCCAGTGATTTGCCTGTCGTCCGTCTCGAAAAGGGTCAAAACCAAACGACTATCCGCGTTCAGATTCCAGAAGGTAAACGCTTACAAGTTTTCAGCGTCCCTAACCCCTATCGCTTAGTCATCGATCTTCGACCCGATGCCCTCGTTGCCAAAGATATTCTCTGGGCACCAGGAATACGGTGGCGTCAGCAATATGTGAGTCTGGGGGAATCTCAATTTCCGGTAGTGTGGCTGGAAGTTGACCCAAAAGGCAACCGTATGAGTTTCAAACCCATTTGGAGCAATCCCACTACCCAGGTGGGAACTGCGCCACTCACCCAAACAGCCCAGTTGTGGCAGGCATCGGCTGCAATTAATGCTGGTTTTTTCAATCGCAAAAATCAATTGCCCTTAGGTACAATCCGCCGGGATAATCGTTGGTTTTCTGGGCCAATTCTCAATCGGGGTGCGATCGCTTGGAACGATAAAGGTCAATTCAAAATGGGGCGTCTCAGTCTTCAAGAAACCTTGACTACTTCAACAGGAGGGCGTCTACCTGTACTTTTTCTCAATAGCGGCTATGTTCAACCTGGCATTTCCCGCTACACCCCAGAATGGGGAACCACTTATACTCCACTTACTGATAATGAAGTCTTGGTTGCGGTTCAAAACAACCAAGTTACTGCTCAGTTTCCAGGCGGTACAGCAGGTCAAACCTCTTTCCCCATTCCTACTAATGGCTACTTATTAACCCTACGGGCTGATAGTACTTCTGCCATTGGCTATCTGGACATTGGCACAGGAGTAAGGATTGAGCAAAGGACTACCCCGACCGACTTCGTCGGCTACCCCCAAATTTTGAGTGCTGGTCCTTTACTCCTGCAAAATCGCCAAATTGTATTAGATGCCAAAGCTGAGCAATTTAGTGAGGCCTTTAATCAACAGATGGCTGTTCGGAGTGCTATCGGCACCACCGCATCTGGCACTCTGATTCTCGCTGCCATTCACAATCGGATTGGTGGGCGTGGCCCCAGCTTAGCAGAAACAGCTCAGTTGATGCAGCAAATGGGAGCGATCGATGCTCTTAATTTGGATGGGGGAAGTTCAACTGGACTGTATCTAGGAGGACAGCTCCTTGACCGTTCTCCCTACACAGCAGCCCGCGTTCACAATGCCTTAGGGCTATTCCTGCCTCCTCTACGCTAGTACAGTTAAGCTCAATTTGCAATTGCTTAATAATGCTTAATAAACTGTTATTAGCGAAAGCTACAGAGAGCAAGCCTAAGTTAAAAATTAAAAACATTTCTTTAGGAAGAGGTTAAAAATAATTGCTAAAATAGATTTCATCGATTTTAAGGTTGGTTAATTAAAGCTTTTTTAAAGCAAACTCTTTATTGTATGAAGAGTTTATATAGATTGGTCAATTTGAAGCACTTAGGGTGACCAGAGTCAGAAAACATTTGCTATGTTGGATTGTGGCTAGGTTGCTTCCTTATGTCTAACTCGCCATATTCTAAGAGTAGGATTCAACAAGGCAAATTTTTCCTCAATTCTGTAACCGTTTTCAGGAGAGAAAAAAACATGGTTCAGTCGCAAGAAATTTCTCAAGTTCCGGCACTTCCCTTGCCAGCTTCTTTAAGAACTGAGGGGGTTGCCGCAACAGAATTGCGACCTTGGGGTTCATTCACTGTTTTGGAAGAAGGGCGAGGATACAAAATTAAGCGGATTGAAGTGAAGCCCGGTCATCGCCTCAGTTTGCAAATGCACTATCACCGGAGCGAACACTGGATTGTCGTTAGTGGTACGGCTAAGGTTATCTGTGGTGAGCAGGAATTGATTATTCATCAAAATCAGTCTACCTATGTTCCTCAAGGTCATGCTCACAGACTGGAAAATCCTGGTGTTATTCCTCTTGTTTTAATTGAAGTTCAGAATGGGGAATATCTTGGAGAAGATGACATTGTTCGCTTTGAAGATGACTACGCCCGTAGTAAATCTAAAGAGCAGTAAGTGTTGGAAAGAGGGGACATCTAAGTACTCTCTGTTAACGCCTTTTCTATAGCGCAAAGCTGAAAATTCTGTCAGGGGTAGTTGTTTAAACTCCAGCTAGCTGCTCACTTTGATGAGTACAGAAAAGGTAAAGTTTAAAATTATAGATGTTTTAGGACTTAAGAAAGAGGGGGCTGAACCACCCCTCTTTTTCAGTTAGAGACTATCAAGGTAATATCTAAATGCTGACCGCCCTGGTTAGGTGCGATTAACGATCAGGCTTAACTTACTGTCGCGCCAAGAAATCATTTGCCGCGCTAAGGAAAGTCTTTGAGATTGAGAGTGTGATTTGATGATTAATTTGAGTAAAGCTGCCGTTGATGAAATTAGACGGTTACAGTTAAGGCGTCAGAATCCAAAAGCCAGATTGCGCTTAGGAGTTCAAAGAGGCGGTTGTGCTGATTTTTACTACACTCTAGGCTTTGACGAAGCAACCCATCCTGAGGATCGCATTTATGAGTGCGATGATATCTGGGTGATAGTAGACGAAGGAAGCTTAAGTTATATTAGGGGTCTGAGGCTGGATTATACAGAAGACCTCATGGGAGGTGGATTTCGCTTCCACAATCCCAATGCCCTAGAAAGCTGTGGTTGTGGCAACTCCTTTCGAGTTGAGGCAGAAGCGAACATCCCAACAGAAACCAAAACTTCAACTCCCTGAGAATTGACATTGTCCTGTGAAATTCGATATAATCGGAATTTGTCAATAGTTATATCTCTTAAGGGATCTGTACAAACCTTAACTCATGCCCACTATCCAGCAGCTTATTCGGAGTGAACGCTCCAAAATCAAGAAGAAAACAAAGTCCCCAGCGCTGAAAGAATGTCCCCAGCGCCGCGGAGTTTGCACAAGAGTATACACAACAACACCGAAGAAGCCGAACTCAGCCCTGCGGAAAGTGGCAAGGGTTCGTCTAACTTCCGGATTTGAAGTGACGGCTTACATTCCAGGTATTGGTCACAACCTCCAAGAGCACTCAGTGGTCATGATTCGGGGAGGTCGGGTTAAAGACTTGCCAGGGGTGCGATACCACATTATTCGAGGAACGCTAGATGCGGCAGGGGTTAAAGATCGGCGTCAAGGACGTTCTAAGTATGGAACCAAGCGTCCTAAGTAAAATCTAGGGTTGTATCTCTTTCCCCCCTCAAAAAAAAGTTTGAGCGTTCTCCACCCTTATAATGGGTTTCAGATATCCTGAGTAAGGAGAACTACTTCATAGTGTCGTAGGAATATCTAGCCGAGGGATAACCTAAGGCAACAGAAGGAAGATCTACTCAGGGTTAGAGAACCAATAGCTAGACCTAAACAAATCTAAACTCAAGAGCATTACTGCACTTTTTAAGAGTGTGATTATGCTTGCCCATGTAAATTTTTCTTCAATTGTCGCTATTGTTTTTTAAGGCTTACTATGTCTCGTCGCGCAGTTGTTAAAAAGCGTCCTGTTCCCCCTGATCCGGTTTACAATAGTCGCTTGATCAGTATGATGGTGCGGCGGATCATGCGTCATGGCAAGCAATCAGTTGCCAATCGAATTATTTACGACGCTCTCAAAATCATTGAGGAACGCATCGGGGCCGATCCTCTAGAAACATTTGAAACCGCCGTGCGTAATGTTACTCCGTTGGTTGAGGTGAAAGCTCGCCGTGTAGGTGGAGCAACTTATCAGGTACCGATGGAAGTGCGCTCTGAGAGAGGAACGGCTTTAGCATTGCGTTGGTTGATCCAATTCTCAAGAGCTAGAGCAGGTAGAACAATGGCTAGCAAATTGGCCAATGAGCTGATGGATGCGGCTAATTCAACCGGAAATGCCATGCGGAAGCGGGAAGAAACTCATAGAATGGCAGAGGCAAATAAGGCTTTTGCACACTATCGGTACTAAATTCTCAACAAAGAATGCCTTGACCGTGTCTTGGTAGCAGACTTATGTACGCAAGTGCATAAAAATTTAAACAAAGTATAGAATTGTAAACAGATAGCAACGTGTAAAGACGGTCGGCACCAGACGAAGGAGGTAGCTGTGACACGTACCATCCCGCTTGAGAGAGTACGGAATATCGGAATTGCAGCCCACATTGATGCGGGCAAAACAACAACAACCGAACGCATCCTGTTTTACTCAGGAATGGTTCACAAAATCGGAGAAGTCCATGAAGGAACCGCTGTAACAGACTGGATGGAGCAAGAGCGGGAGCGGGGAATCACTATCACTGCTGCTGCGATCAGCACGAGCTGGAAAGACCATCGAATTAATATTATTGATACACCGGGTCACGTTGACTTCACAATTGAAGTTGAACGTTCGATGCGGGTACTAGATGGCGTGATTGCCGTTTTCTGTTCAGTTGGTGGGGTTCAGCCTCAATCTGAGACAGTATGGCGGCAGGCAGACCGTTATAAGGTGCCTCGCATTGCTTTCGTCAACAAGATGGATCGCACTGGGGCGAATTTCTTCAAGGTATACGATCAAATTTGCGATCGCATGGGGACTAATGCCGTTCCCGTTCAAATCCCTATTGGCAGCGAAAGCGAATTTAGGGGAATTGTGGACTTGGTTCGGATGCGAGCCAAGATGTACAACAATGACCTGGGAACCGATATTGAAGATACGGAAATTCCCGAAGAGATCAAAGCGCAAGCGGACGAATTCCGTGCAAAGTTGATCGAGGCAGTCGCCGAGACAGATGAAGCTTTAATTGAAAAGTATCTGGAAGGCGAAGAACTCACTGAAGAAGAAATCAAAAGTGCTCTTCGCAAAGGAACTATTGCTGGAACTCTGGTTCCTGTCCTGTGTGGTTCCGCCTTCAAAAACAAAGGTGTACAGCTCCTATTGGATGGTGTTGTCGATTACTTACCCGCTCCTGTTGATATTGCTGCAATTCAAGGAACTCTGCCAGACGGTACAGTAGCCGAGAGAGGCCCTGATGACAATGCTCCCATGTCAGCTCTCGCCTTCAAGATTATGGCAGACCCCTTTGGTCGTTTAACCTTCCTGCGAGTTTACTCGGGAGTTCTTAAGAAGGGAAGCTACATCCTCAACTCCACCAAAGACCAGAAAGAACGCATCTCCCGCTTGATCGTTCTGAAAGCGAACGAACGGATTGAGGTGGATGCGTTGCGAGCGGGTGACTTGGGAGCTGCGATCGGTCTGAAAAATACCTTCACGGGTGACACTATATGTGACGAAGATTCTCCGATTATTCTTGAATCGCTCTTCATTCCAGAACCTGTAATCTCCGTGGCGGTGGAACCGAAAACCAAGCAGGATATGGAGAAGCTATCCAAAGCGCTCCAATCTCTATCAGAAGAAGACCCAACTTTCCGCGTCAGTATCGATGCTGAAACAAACCAAACCGTTATTGCGGGAATGGGCGAGCTGCATCTGGAAATTCTGGTAGACCGGATGCTGCGAGAGTTTAAGGTAGAAGCCAATGTTGGGGCACCACAGGTCGCTTACCGCGAAACCGTTCGCAAAGCCGTCAAGGCTGAAGGGAAGTTTATCCGCCAAAGTGGTGGTAAAGGTCAGTACGGTCACGTCGTAATTCAATTGGAACCAGGAGATGCCGGGAGCGGTTTTGAATTTGTCTCCAAGATTGTGGGCGGTTCCATACCGAAAGAGTATGTATCCCCAGCAGAACAGGGGATGAAAGAAGCCTGCGAATCTGGTATTCTCGCCGGATATCCTCTCATTGACGTGAAAGCCACTCTAGTCGATGGGTCTTACCACGAGGTAGACTCTTCGGAAATGGCATTCAAAATTGCCGGCTCAATGGCAATTCGGGAGGCTGTATTGAAGGCTTCGCCAGTCCTGTTAGAGCCTATGATGAAGGTTGAGGTTGAAGTCCCCGAGAACTTCCTAGGAGATGTTATGGGTGACCTTAACTCTCGTCGTGGTCAAATAGAAGGCATGGGTTCTGAAACAGGCACTGCCAAAGTCACTGCAAAAGTTCCATTAGCAGAGATGTTTGGCTATGCTACGGATATCCGGTCTAAAACCCAAGGTCGAGGTATCTTCTCGATGGAGTTTAGCCACTATGAAGAGGTGCCTCGCAACGTGGCTGAAGCCATCATCGCTAAGAGTAAAGGGAACGCATAGATAGGAAAAGGAACACGTAATTCATGGCACGCGCAAAGTTTGAACGGACTAAACCCCACGTCAACATCGGTACAATCGGTCACGTAGACCACGGCAAAACAACGCTGACTGCTGCCATCACGATGACATTGGCAGCGATGGGACAAGCGCAGGCAAGGAAGTATGACGAAATTGACGCGGCACCAGAGGAAAAGGCGCGGGGGATTACGATCAACACCGCCCACGTAGAGTACGAAACGACAGATCGGCACTATGCTCACGTTGATTGTCCCGGACACGCCGACTATGTGAAGAATATGATCACGGGTGCGGCTCAAATGGACGGAGCAATCCTTGTGGTGTCCGCCGCTGATGGTCCGATGCCCCAAACGCGGGAACATATCCTGTTAGCTAAGCAGGTGGGTGTCCCCAGCTTGGTTGTCTTTTTGAACAAGCAAGACATGGTGGACGACGAGGAACTGCTGGAGCTGGTGGAACTAGAAGTCCGCGAACTCCTCAGCAGTTATGAATTCGACGGAGATGGCATTCCCATTGTTGCGGGTTCGGCTTTGCAGGCGTTAGAAACCATGGTGGCAAACCCAAAAACTCAACGAGGAGAAAACGAGTGGGTTGACAAGATCTATAAGTTGATGGATGAGGTAGACGCTTACATTCCTACACCGGAGCGGGATATTGATAAGCCCTTCCTGATGGCAGTAGAAGACGTCTTCACCATTACGGGTCGCGGTACGGTAGCCACCGGTCGGATCGAACGGGGTAAAGTCAGGATCGGCGAAAAAGTTCAGTTGGTTGGACTTAAGCCTACTCGTGAAACAACAGTCACCGGCATCGAGATGTTCAAGAAGAGTCTTGAGGAAGGGATGGCTGGAGATAACGCGGGAATTCTGCTCCGAGGGATTGAGAAAAAAGATATTGAACGGGGCATGGTAATCGCCCAACCCAATTCAATTACTCCTCACACTCTATTTGAGTCTGAAGTGTACGTACTCAAAAAAGAAGAAGGCGGACGGCACACTCCCTTTTTCCCAGGTTATCGCCCTCAGTTTTACGTTCGTACAACGGATGTGACTGGCACAATCAGTGATTTTACAGCTGACGACGGCAGTAAAGCTGAAATGGTGATGCCTGGAGATCGCATTAAGATGACGGTGGAACTCATTAGCCCCATCGCTATTGAGCAAGGAATGCGCTTCGCTATTCGTGAAGGCGGTCGTACCATCGGTGCGGGTGTCGTTGCCAAAATTCTCAAGTAACGCTACCGCGATTTAAATAGCTAAAGAGGAGCAGAAATACATTCTGCTCCTCATTTCCCTGACTTCAACAAAACTAGGACTGAGTACTAGGGACTGGAAACTGGAAAAGTGTGAATTCAACGTTCAATCGTTACCAGTTTCCCAATTCCTAATCCTCAATTCCTACTAACCTATTCTTTTTAGAACCTAGACAATTCAAAAATGGCAACCATTCAGCAGCAAAAAATTCGAATTCGTCTCAAAGCCTTTGATCGGCGATTGCTCGATACCTCTTGCGAGAAGATTGTAGATACGGCTAACCGAACAAATGCCACAGCTATTGGTCCTATTCCCTTACCAACCCGGCGTCGGATCTACTGTCTTTTGCGATCGCCCCACGTTGATAAAGATTCACGGGAACACTTTGAAACACGAACTCACCGCCGCATTATTGACATTTACCAACCCTCCTCAAAAACTATTGATGCCCTAATGAAACTAGACCTACCAGCTGGGGTTGATATTGAAGTCAAGCTGTAAAACAGTCTTTTGTAACTTTTTCAAGGGTAAGGTTAGGCTAAAAGTAACGCTTTAACGGGTTTTTTTGGTACTTGCACTCCAAGAAATCCGTTAAAGTAGGTAAAGAAGCGAAATTACCCTTTTCATTAAGGCACAATGGCATCCTCTTCCTCGATAGCTGTCAGAGAACTCCCCTTATTCCCACTGCCTGAAGTGGTTCTTTTTCCGGGGCGTCCTCTGCCCCTACACATTTTTGAATTTCGCTACCGAATCATGATGAACACGATTTTGGAGAGCGATCGCCGATTCGGTGTGTTGATGTGGGACCCCGTTCAAGGTCAACCGGCAGCAGTAGGTTGTTGCGCTGAAATTATCCACTTTCAGCGTTTGCCCGATGACCGGATGAAAATATTGACCTTAGGACAGCAAAGATTTCGGGTCTTGGAATACATCCGGGACAAGCCTTATCGCGTAGGGCTTGTGGAATGGATTGAGGATCGACCGCCAGAAAAAGATTTGAGATCGCTATCAACAGAAGTCGAACAGTTGCTTCGAGATGTTGTACGTCTTTCCTCTAAATTGACCGACCAGAAAATTGAGCTACCTGAAGATTTACCCGATTTACCCATTGAGTTGTCTTACTGGATTGCCAGCAATCTTTACGGAGTAGCATCAGAACAACAGGCGCTTTTGGAAATGCAGGATACAGCCAAGCGTCTGGAACGGGAAGCAGAAATTCTGACCTCAACTCGCAATCATTTAGCAGCACGTACAGTTCTTAAAGATGCTCTCAATTAAGGTTACTGCTTCCTAGCCTCTTTGTTCTAGGAAGTCGAACAATGATATTACCTGTTCTTTATGTAGCTGTACCTTCACTTTAGAGGCATGACCAAAGAGATGCGATTGAGATCGTGTCTCTTTGATCGTTTTTAGTTAAGCGGATTCAGCCTCAAATACTTCGGATGAGCCAATTGTTAAAACTTTATAGCTGCCAAAGATTTTGAGAATTTCTGTATGAGGGGCTAATTCGGAAAGAGCAGCTTGAACAGGCGCTTGAGAGGAATCTGCTTCTATATCAATGAAGAAAAGGTACTCACCGAGCGATCGCTTCGTGGGACGAGACTCAATACGGCTCATGTTAATCTCTCTACTAGCAAAGACTTGGAGTGGCTTTACGAGGGCTCCAGGTCTATTGGCGGGCAAGCTAAAAGCCAAGGACGTATGACTGCCTCCCGAACAAGAGTACAAACCCATTATCCAGAATCGAGTGCAGTTGTCGGGATAATCGTTAATGGCAGACGCTAAGATTGGCAGATTGTAAAGTTGTGCTGCTCGTTGAGAGGTAATTACCCCTGCCGTATAGTCTTTGTCTAGATACTGTAGCGGTTCTGTGGTCGAGTTGGTCGGCACCAGTTGCACCGAGGGTAAAAACTTCTGTAACCACCCTTGGCACTGTGCCAAAGCTTGGGGATGGGAATAAACCGTTCGGATTGCCTCCAAAGTTGACGCCCGTGACAGCAGAGAGTGTCTGATTGGCAAAACTAGAGCTTGTTGAATTTGGAGCGCATCCAGTTGCCACAGGGTGTCCAGGGTGACGGCAACAGTGCCTTCAATCGAATTTTCCACCGGGACAACCGCGAGATGAGCTTGCCCCTGTGCCACCGCATACAAGGTTTGAGCAATGCTGGGATAAGGACATAATAACGGTTGGCTCTCCGTATCTTTGGCAAGCGTGCGAACGTAGGCTAGAGCTGCTGCTTCTGCATAAGTGCCAGGTGGTCCTAGATGGGCAATGGATATTGACATAAAGTATTTTCAACCTTAGTAAACAACTTTTTCCTTGTCTCATCAATACACTGTCAATCTTCCCATCTCTCACGGGAAATAAGCTTCTAGAGCCAGCCCTAACTCCTTTACAGCTTTCCTTAGGGAGATGGAGCATTGCTTTAGGAATTTTTACAATTAAAAGAGGGAAAAAATGCTGACTATGTCTTATCTAAATGACAATGCAGCTCAAGCCAAATAAGAAATTTCCGTAAAAGCTTAAAAAATTGTAAAGTTAAAATAATAACCAGCCTAAAAGCTGATTGCTTCCCTCATTATGAACAGCCAATTTGTTGCATCCCAATCCGTCGAAATTGCAGTGCCGGAACAACCTGTTCCCATTCAGCACTATTTACGTCAGCCCCAGCGACTAGTCTATGCGATCGCAGACACCAATCTGATCCAACAAATCAGTCACGAACGTTTTCGCCTGCAAATGCGCCCCTTGCATTTTATATCCTTGACGTTTCAGCCAACCGTCGATCTGAAAGTGTGGACTGATGCAGACGGAACAGTTCATTTAACATCTGTAGGCTGCGAAATTCGAGGGCTTGATTACATTAATCAACGATTTGCTCTTGAGTTAAAGGGAAAACTCTATCCCTATCAAAATAATGGAGTAACCCAGCTCAGGGGAAGAGCAGATTTAAAAGTCAATGTTGATATTCCGCTTCCCTTTTCCCTCACTCCTAAGCCCATTTTAGAAACAACTGGGAATAGTTTGCTAAAAAGTGTTTTGGTAAGAATTAAGCAAAAACTAATGCATCAGCTATTGTTGGACTATCGTCAATGGGCGAGCCAAGACGTACAAACCAAGATTCACCCTCATTCCTCAGAACCTATTACTGCCGAGGGTTAGAGGTTGTACTCCACCGTAGAAGTTGAAACTTGGAAGGTTGAACGTTGGAAAGTTGGAACAACTCGCTAACCTGCAAGCCTTCCTGCACTTCCGTCAGGCTCCATTACAACCTTTAATCTGCAACCTTCTAACCTTCTAACCTTCTAACTTTCAACCCGATTTGACAAGGGCTAAAAGACATTCGGTGCAGGCGCGAAGGACCGTATTGCTGTAATGCTAAGCGATGTTTTTGGGTTCCATAACCTTTATTCGCTACCAGATCATAGTTAGGGTACTTGGTCGCTAAACGCATTACAAGGTCATCGCGCCATACCTTAGCCACAATACTAGCAGCAGCAATTTCTAGCGATCGCTCATCTCCTTTAATCATCGTTTGCTGGGGTAGAGGTAAGTTGGGAAGAGAGTAATTACCATCAACCAAGCAAATATCAGGTTTCACGTTCAGCTTGAGAATCCCCCGTTTCATCGCTAGTAGGGAAGCTTGTAAGATATTGAACTGGTCGATTTCCTGGCTGGTGGCATAGCCAATTCTCCAATCTAACGCCAACTCTTTAATCTCTTGAGCCAGCTTGAGACGTTGCAACCCAGACAACTGTTTGCTGTCTTTGATGCCAGCAATGGCAAGTTTCGACAAAGTAGAGGTTGGTAAAATTACGGCTGCCGCTACCACCGGTCCAAATAAAGCACCTCGGCCCACTTCATCTACACCAGCAACTAATCTCTGATTACCCTCTAAATTGGGTAATTCACAGCAATTGAATTGCCACTGCGGTTTTTGTTGGGCAACGTCGGTGGTATCTTTTTTGCTTCTACCAACCTGCTCTTGACTTTCTCTCATCTCGCACAAAGCTGGCGTGTCTGATGAAATTTCCTTCACTCAGCTGCCGAGTCTTCACTTTCGATTGCCGAAGAGCGACGGCGACGGCGGCGAATGAGAGGACGGCTTCTTTCTGATTCCCTCATTGTGGCTGGTTCAGTCGGTAGTTCTGGAGCTGATGCCTCGCTAGATGCAGTTACCAATACCTCCTCTGAAGTTTCTGCTTCCTCATCCTCAGTGGCGGTTGAGGATGCCGCTGTGACCATGAAGGGTTCTGAGGTTCGAGCTTCATTCAATACCGGAGAAGGCCTAGATGCTTCAGGAGACGATTCTACTGCCTCTTCATCCGCATCCTCGGTTGTACTCACTTCTCCAGGAAGTACGACAGAGAGAATCACCGACCTAGGATTTTTAATTTCTCGGTTTAACCGTAGCAGAGGAGAAATTCCCATCAAAGCATAAACATCTTGTTCCTCTGGAGTCATTTCGATGGCAATGACTTCTGGTGGTTCTATCTCTTTAGTCGGCTTAACTAGGGGAGATTTACTGCTTTCTCTAGGCTCTAAGGTTGAAATTCGCCCCGCTTGTCCTGTTGCACTGCTGTCGCTAACAGGGAAGGCAGGTGCGCTATCACGGATCGGTTCACTCACTCGAACGCTATCAGCGTCTACTACAGCTTCTGACCTTCCAGAAAGTACAGGAGTCGGACGAGAACTGCTCTTGGTAAACACTTCCGGCACGGGTTCATCAAGACGGCGACGGCGGCGGCGGCGATTATTATTCAACCCTCCCCGTTCTTGATAGCTGGGGTGATGCAAAAGATCTAAATCCTCGACATCTTCTCCAGGCGGAACATCTATGGGTTCGGGCAACTCTGGCATCCGAGCTTCCCTCAACATCGTTGGAACAGCAGGCTCTATTCCTTCTTTGAGGGGGCGATCGGTTTCACCAGGAAGACGCACTGAATGCCCCAAACCCCCACAAGACGGGCAAGGTTGGCTAAATAACTCGTAAATATTTTGACCCTGACGCTTGCGGGTGAGTTCTACTAAGCCGAGTTCAGATAGCTGTGCAATTTGCGGTCTAGCTTTGTCTGTTCTCAAGGCTTTGTTGAAGTGTTCTAGTACCTGCAACTGGTCTCGCCGCGAGTCCATGTCAATAAAATCAACAATGATCACACCAGCAAGATTACGCAGGCGCAACTGACGGGCAATTTCTGTAGCGGCTTCGCAGTTTGTCCACAGAACGGTTTCCCGTGCAGTTGCCGATCGCGTAAACGAACCTGAGTTAACATCAATTACCGTTAGCGCTTCTGTCGGTTCGATGATGATGTAGCCACCAGACGGCAAGTCAACTCTCGGTTTCAACGCTTCTCGAATGGCAGCATTAACCCGGAAATACTCAAGAATCGAGATGCGTTCCCGGTGCTGGTCAATCAAAACACCATCTGGCATCCGGCCCCCATTCCAGCTCAGCAAGTGTTGCTTGACCCGCTTCACTCCCGTATGAGAATCGACCACAATCCGATTCACATCCGCCGTATACATATCCCGGAGGACACGCTGAATAAAATCATCATCTCGGTTCAGTAATGCTGGCGCTCTAGTGGAAGTCGCTTCCTGCTGGATAGCTTCCCATTGCTTTTGTAGCACCTCCAAATCTTCGATGATGGCTTCTTCGGCTTTCCCCTCTGCTTCGGTTCGCACTAACAGCCCCATACCGGAGGGTTTAATCAGGACAGCGAGTGCTCGCAGGCGATTGCGTTCGTTATCATTCTTTATTCGCCGCGATAAATTAACTCCCCGTCCGAACGGCATTAATACCAGATAACGACCCGGTAAGCTGATATTACCTGTAAGCCGAGGTCCTTTATTACCCGTCGGCTCCTTCATCACTTGAACTAAAACTTTTTGCTGGGGAGTCAGCAGTTCAGTAATCGCCCCCGCACTCCGTTTCAGTCGCAACGGACCCAAATCGGTAACATGAATAAAACCATTCCGCTCTGGATCTCCGATATTGACAAAAGCGGCATCTATCCCAGGTAAGACATTTTCAACAATACCGAGATAAATATCACTGACTTGGTGTTGACCGGTGGCAACAACCAGTTCTTGAATTTGATCTTCCCAAAAAACAGCAGCAAGACGATGTTGCTCTGCAATAATAATTTGCTTTGGCATTCAATTTCCTCAAAATTTGGCAGCAAGCTTAGGTACTGAGGCTTTTTCTCTCGCTTTGGCTACCCAAGTAATTGTGTATATATCTGTGTCAGCGAAACCTCTAGCTTCAATGAAAAAAACAGAATCTTTGGCGACCTCGGAGTGCCTGTATATAACTCGGCACTCACGTCAGTCAATTCTTCTTAATACAATCATCATCCAAGGTTTTACCCTTCCACAAAGGATAAACTTTGGATTTCGTAAGGCTTTGAGCTGAAAGTCTCTAAGAGCAACTTAGTTACGCATAGCATCTAATGCTAGTTTTCAGGAGGTGAACCCACTGGAACTTTGAAGCGCAACTATCCCTATGATGCTGTATTATACCGCGCTGTTCTACAGATGCCACGCAATTTAAGGTGGTAACTGTACACTCGATCTTGACCTTTCGCCCCACGCTGGCGACACTGAGCCTGACCCTTACCCATCCCTGCGTTTTATTTTATCACTTAGCGAAGGGGAGAGGTTGGGATTGGCGTAGAGATTGAATAGTGGCGATCGCATGAGTCGCCACGCGATCGATTTCTTCGGCTGTATTAAAGCGCCCGATGCCAAACCGTACCGAGGCATAAGCCAAAGTTTCAGAATGCCCCAGTGCTAGAAGGACATGGGAGGGAGCCGTTTTCACCGACGAACACGCCGCACCTGAAGAAACCGCTACGACAGGCTGCAATCCCAACAACAGCGCCGAGCCATCCACCCCCTCTACACTAATGTTGAGATTTCCTGACAAGCGTTGTGTGGGATGGCCGTTGAGATGAATTTCTTCGAGTTGGCTTAGCTGCTGCCATAGATGTTGCCGCAACTGAGTCAGACGGTTTGACTCACCTTCCCAGTCTTGCAGCCCTAGTTCAACTGCCTTAGCAAATCCCACAATTTGAGGGGTATACAGTGTACCCGATCGCATTCCCCGTTCGTGCCCACCTCCATGAATTTGGGGCGACAGCCTGACTCTAGGATTGCGCCGTCTGACGTACAATACTCCAATTCCCTTAGGGCCATAAACTTTATGTGCCGTTAGGGACATCAAGTCAATCTTCATTGCCTCGACATCTAAAGGAACTTTGCCAATGGCTTGAGCAGCATCCGTATGGAACAGTATCTGATGCTGGCGACAAAGTGCCCCAATTTCCGCCAAGGGCTGCAACACGCCAATTTCATTATTCGCTGCCATCACCGACACCAAAATCGTATCGGGACGGAATGCCTTTTCTAACTCGGCTAAATCAATTAACCCATCCGGCTGCACGGGCAGGAACGTTACTTCAAAGCCTAAAGATTGTAGGTATTCGCAGGGGTCAAGAACAGCATTATGCTCTGTCTGTACCGTAATAATATGACGCCCTTTGCTGAAATAAGCTTCAGCAACACCCTTAATCGCTAAATTGTTTGCCTCTGTAGCACCGCTAGTGAAGACAATCTCCTCCGGCGTAACGTGGATGGCATCTGCTAGTGTCTGTCGTGCTTTTTTAACGGCTGCTTCTGTCTCCCAACCGTAAGCGTGGCTGATACTCGCTGGATTGCCAAAATGTTCGGTGAAGTAGGGCAGCATTGCCTCTAGCACCCGCTGATCGACGGGCGTTGTGGCGTGGCAGTCTAGGTAAATTGGGCGATGAGACATGGCTATTGATTGATGAGTTGACCCAATTTCTTTAATATACTCAGAACCCTGTACAGTTCATTCTCTCGCTTCCAGAGCCTGAATGAATCAAGGTGTATTTGGGCATAATTTTTTGAATTAGACCACGTTACGATTATTTCCTCTAAATCCGTCTAACGGTTGTTCTTCTGAACCGATGATTTCAAGCCATCTGTCTCATCATTTGATAAAGAAGCGCCAATTCCTTGGCTGAGTATACCTGTTGTGCTGATTCGTAGATGATACAGGCCCATTTTTCGGCAAATTTGCAGGAAAACTCAATAGCGATTTCCTGACTGTTAGGAGTTTCGCTGATATCTAGAAGGACGTGAGTCTGTGGCTTACCTGCAAGTTTTCGTGTTATCAGAGCGATTTCATCAACATCAAAGTTTTTTAATTCACTGTTATCTAAAACAATCCAGATATGGCTATTTCCTTTAGAAATGCGTCCATCATATACGGCATCTGGATGAAGTAATGCTCCTTCCTGTTGGAGGAAATCGGAGAATTCTTCAGGTTGAATTACAACACTAGAAATCAAAGATATAGGTTCGGGCATTGATTAAGATCCCAGTCTATATAGTAATTCTAATAGTTCCTCTTGAGTGCGAACCAGATAACTTCCAGCATTGATGATATCTTGCATTGGAGTGAGTTTGTAATTAGGTGCGTAAAGAATAACGGGTTTTTTCAATGGATTAAGGTCAAGATTTGATATTAGTTTTTGAATTTGTTTCAACTTTCGGGAAGTCTGAGTTGTTACTTCGATGATAGCCTCATCCGTTTCTACATCAATTTCACCGATTTCGCCATTTAGACCAACTGCTCTGTTGAAACTAACTAAATGGAATCCTGCTTGGATAGTAATATCGGCTACTGTACCTTCCAGAACTTTTTGAGGATTGCCGAAACTGAGAGCATCAGCGATGTCTTGCTAAAAGGGGCTGGTCACATCTCTATCAAGTGGTAATTTTGTTTGATGCTTGGTAACTCGTTCATGAAAAAAATTCAGTACTTAGGCAGTAATTCTATCTGAAGTGTGCCTGGGAATATACCCTAATCTTGTATCAATATGAGTCCAAGAGTAATGCGATCGCATATCATCCCTTTTCCCAAAAAATAAATTTAGCTAGCCTCCTCATTAGCCTTAGTAAGCTCTTCGGTTGATTGTAAAGGCGAAAGGAAAGACGGAAAAGAGCAAAACGGCTAGAGGGTAACAGGTTAAGAAGTCTATGTAGAGGTACACACAACTCGAACACCGATATTGAGGTTATACCTGTCGCTCGGATAAAAGGAGTTGCGACACGCAGAACGGCAGAATTTTGGATTGTTGTCCCAAGAACCGCCTCGCAAAATTCGATAACGATTATCACTATTATCCGACCATACTCTACCATCCGAAGGCGCACCTTGGTAATGTGTATGCCAAGGGTCAGCACACCATTCCCAAACATTTCCGTGCATATCGTATAGCCCAAAGGCATTAGGAACTTGAAAACTTCCTACTGGAGTAGTTTTCTTGTAATACATTCCCTTTGCCCCAGAACTGTAAGTATAGTTACCGTCGTAGTTAGCCAAATAAGGGGTTATTGTCTTGCCAAAGTAGAATGGTGTGATAGTTCCAGCACGACAAGCATATTCCCATTCTGACTCGCTGGGTAGTCGATAAGTGCGTCCGGTTTTTTGAGACAGTCTAGCGCAAAATTCGACCGCTTCATCCCACGATATTCGCTCTACAGGCAGATTATCGCCTTTGAAGTAGGATGGATCAGGTCGTAACGCACAATCGACTTGAGGTAAAGTAGCAACCGCCAACGCCAAATTACCATCAGGTTTGAGCATAATATTGGATGGCTTAATATCCCGATGGAAAAAATTTTGACTGTGTACTACATCCAAGACAGTTGCCAATTCAGTTAGCCATTGGAGAGCTAATTTTTGATTGATTGGGCGATTTCCTCGCTGTTGGAGATATTCCTCTAAATTCATCCCCTCAATACGTTCCATCACCAAGCAGTGCAGGGGTTCAGTGCTATTTCGGGGGAAAACGGTAAAGTATCCCTCTGCCTCAACTTGAGGAATGCCTGGATGATTCAACTTGCTCAGAACTTCGGCTTCTCGCTGAAATAGCTCAACATATTTAGCATCATTTTTAATCAGAACTTTGAGAACTTTAGGTGTATTACGGTCATTTACTTCATAAGTCCTGCCAAAACCACCTGCACCTAGTTGACGTGTGACACGATAGCGCCCTTCTAGGAGCAATTCCGATCCACAGTTTGTGCAAAATAGCAAGTTATCAGAATTTTCAGGTTTTGGGCAGTTAGGGTTGATGCAGAGGCTCATCAGGTTAGCGTGTAGCGGTTGCGATCGCTAGTGTAGCTTTACTGATAGAGACGAGCATTGGTGAGGCTTTGGGAGGTAATTTGTGAGTAGCGCGATCGCATTCCCTCTCTTCGTAGTAGCAAAACTAGTACCGTCGCATCACCCAGATGTATTTGATACAGCAACACTGGTGCGCTTTGTTTGTTAGGAAACAGGAAGTTGTTTTGCGATCGCTTATTACAAATTCTTTAAATGCTGGCTATGGATACTTCTCTTTCTCCCCCCTTAAAAAGGGGGGTTGGGGGGGATCTATCCTCTAAAGGATTACAGAGTGAACCAGAGTTATTCTTTAAGACACAGCCACTCGAAACCCAATACTGTTGACCTTGTAGTTTGGATCATTTCCGAGACGATTTGCACTACGGCAGTCTTGCGGAGTTTGACTCCATGCCCCTCCACGTACCAAGCGGTGATGGTTCTCAGACGCTTTAGCATTGAGCCATGCTTTCCCATCAGGTGGCGCTTCATAGTAATTATCATGCCAATGGTCAGCACACCATTCCCAAACATTTCCGTGCATATCGTGTAGTCCAAAGGCGTTAGCGGGAAAACTGTCCACTGGGGTGGTTTTCTGTCGATAAATTCCTTGCTGTCCAACCCCGTAGACTGAGTTACCGTCGTAGTTTGCTAAATCGGTGGTAATTGTCTCGCCAAAGTGGAAGGGTGTTGTCGTTCCGGCACGACAAGCATATTCCCATTCCGCCTCGCTTAGTAGCCGATAGGTACGTCCGGTTTTCTGGGACAGCCTCGCACAAAATTCAACCGCTTCATGCCAAGATATTTGCTCGACAGGCAGATTATTACCATTAAAGCCAGATGGAGCGGGATTCAAGGGACGACTGACTTGAGGTAAAGCGGCAACAGCTCTCCACTGTGCCTGAGTTACAGGAAACTTACCCACAGAAAAGGGAGCGATCGTTCTAGAATGCTGGGGATTTTCATCACTATCACTAGACGCCTCAAGATCGGGTGAACCCATGAGAAAGGAGCCACCAGGAAGAGCAACCATTTCCATCATTACCCCGTTGCCCAAGTTCTCCTGAAAAAATTGTCCTTCGCGGCGGTTGCGGCTGGTTTCCTTACCTTGGGCGTCTACAGTTACCATGTCAAAGGAAAAGGAACGAACTTTACCTCCTCCATTCATAAAAAGGGGTATCAAATTACCCCCTACGACTCGATGAAGAATTCCTGTTCCAACTAGTCCGATACCTCCAAAACCAGCCCATTGTATTAATTGTCGCCTTGTCAGCGAACTGCTTCCAGCTAACCGCTTAACTGGCGGCCCTTGCGAAACCGTAGCGGGGACTTCAGATAGTGCCTCAGGAGATGGGAGAGGCGGATTGATAATCTGGTCAAGTTTTGCCAACCGTGTCAAAACTTCCTGAGTGTTCGCAGGACGCTGACCGGCAGAACGCATCATCAGCTTATCGATAAAATTGGCGAGGCGAGGCGAGATGTGAGGAGCATGGCTGCGCCAGTTTAACTCATCATCAAGAGGGTTGTACATGGCTGGGTCAGTCGGCGCTTTACCCGTCAGCAAATAGACAAAGGTGCGTCCTATGGCAAAAAA
>JBFLZA010000060.1:0-19999 GCA_040756535.1 Cyanobacteriota bacterium | reverse complement strand
ACTGAGGCAGCAGTCAGGAGATTGCAGCAAGCGAGGGGATTACGAGTAGATGGCATTGCTGGATCAAACACGTTGTCAGCTTTAAACGGTACGTCTGGCAATATTCCTACAACTGCAGAGTTACGACCGGGGAGTAGTGGCCAGGCGGTGACTCAACTGCAAAATCGACTAAAAGCTCTAGGCTTTTACAATGGGCCTATTAGTGGATTTTACAGTCGCTTAACCGAGGCAGCAGTTAGAGATTTTCAACGCTCTAGAGGACTGAGTGTTAATGGCATTGTTGGTCCGACAACTGCAAGCGCATTACAAGGGAATACACCTGGAACGCTAACTAACGTCACCTTACTTCAGCGAGGGAGTCGTGGTTCGGCTGTAACCCAACTGCAAAATCGTTTGCAAGCGGTAGGTGTCTATAGTGGGCCCGTCACAGGCTACTATGGTCAGTTAACTGAAGCGGCAGTTAGACGATTTCAGCAAACTAAAGGTCTGAGCGTAAATGGGATTGCTGGTTCAACAACGCTGGCAGCCCTACAGGGGAATTCTCCTGGAAATAGTAACTCTGATACAGTTGCACAGCTACGACCAGGGAGCAATGGTCTTGCCGTGACTCAACTGCAAAATCGCCTGAAAGCTGTGGGTGTCTATAACGGGCCTGTTACAGGCTACTATGGTCAGTTAACTGAGGCCGCAGTCAGAGATTTTCAACGCTCTAGGGGACTGAGTATTAATGGTGTTGCTGGTTCGACGACGTTGGCAGCCCTACAGGGCGTTTCTGGGAATAGCAATACTTCTGTGGCAATAGTACCCCTGCAAAGAGGCGATCGAGGCTCAAGGGTGAAAAGTCTTCAGGAGCGGTTAATCACTCTAGGTTACTATACGGGGCCACGCGATAGCATTTTTGGACCTCAGACGGAGGCAGCGTTGAAACGATATCAGCAAGACAGGGGCTTAGTTGCTAATGGAATTGCTGAAGCGAATACTTTTGCATCCCTCGCCTCACAGGCATAAATAAATATAGATAGATAGGGGGCTTGGAAAAATTCCATCTATTTATTAAAGATGGATAAAAATGGATGATGAGATTTCAAATGCAGTGTGCCTCTAGCTAGCGAATCAATAACCTATCAGGATGTCTACTCAAATTATTGAAATTCTTTCTAACGAAGAACTACGCCGCACGGTTAACCGTCTGGCGTCTCAAGTGATCGAGCAATCGGGGGATTTGTCCCAAATAGTTCTGGTGGGCATTTATACCAGAGGTGTTTCTCTAGCGAAGCTATTGGCACGTCAGATTGAGATATTAGAGAAGGTGTCAGTACCGGTGGGAGCGCTTGATATTACCTTTTACCGGGATGATTTGGATCAGATTAGTCTTCGGACACCGGCAAAAACTGACATACCTTTTGATCTGTCGGGCAAAACTGTAGTTCTAGTGGATGATGTCATATACAAGGGGCGGACTATTCGCGCCGCCCTGAATGCGGTGACGGAATACGGTAGACCTCAAATTATTCGGTTGTTGGTGTTGGTGGACAGAGGGCATCGTGAGGTTCCAATTCGTCCAGACTTTACCGGCAAGCAGCTACCCACCGCTTCTGAAGAACAGGTGAAGGTTTATTTGCAAGACGTTGATGGACGGGATGGTGTGGAGTTAATTAAAGATTAAAAGCCCTGAGTGTGATTGATTTATTTCGCAGGAGGGGAATAAACATCGGTTCCTATTTTCTATCGGGTTACTCCGTACTTTCTGTGTCTCAGTCGGTGGGACAATCGAGATTGTCAATCAACCTGCCTAAATTAATTTTTTGAGTTATGAAAGAAACCCAGACGCGGAAGGCAGACCACTTACGGATTTGTCTGGATGAAGACGTGCAATTTCACAAGAATACCAATGGGTTAGAACGCTACCGCTTCACCCACTGTTGTTTGCCAGAACTGAATCGTAGTGAGATTGATATCACGACAACATTTTTAGGGAAATCACTGGGAGCACCGTTGCTGATTTCTTCAATGACTGGTGGTACAGAACAGGCCAAGATGATCAATTGCCGTCTGGCTGAAGTGGCCCAACAGTATAGACTAGCGATGGGTGTGGGGTCTCAACGGGTAGTGGTGGAGAATCCTCAAGTTGCCGATACGTTTGCCGTGCGATCGCTCGCTCCTGATATTCTTTTATTGGCTAATCTCGGCGCTGTTCAACTTAACTACAATTATGGGCTGGATGAATGCCTACGCATCATGGATCTTTTAGAAGCGGATGCCTTAATTTTGCATCTCAATCCTTTACAGGAGTGTATTCAGCCCAAAGGTGACACGAATTTCCGAGGATTGCTTGACAAAATAAATCTATTATGCAGTAAAATTTCGGTTCCCGTAATTGCCAAAGAAGTGGGAAATGGCATCTCAGCCGGAATGGCACAAAGGCTGATCGAGGCTGGAGTGAGTGCCATTGATGTCGCTGGTGCGGGTGGTACCTCTTGGGCCAAGGTAGAAAGTGAGCGAGCTTTAAATCCCCAACAGCGCCAGTTGGGATTGACTTTTGCTGATTGGGGCCTGCCAACCGCTGAATGTATCGTTGATATTCGGGCTATTGCTCCAGAGATTCCTTTAATTGCTTCTGGGGGATTGCGTAACGGCTTGGATGTTGCCAAAGCGATCGCACTGGGAGCCGATATGGCTGGTTTGGCATGGCCTTTCTTACAGGCAGCTGCTGAATCGGTAGAAGCTGTCGATGCCTTAGTGCAACTGCTCATAGCAGAAATTACTACAGTTCTCTTGTGCACAGGGAACGCGACCTTATCGCAGCTCAAGGATTCTAACGCCTTGCAGAAGTTAGCATAAAGGTATTCAGCTCTAGGAATTGGGAAGAAGGGGATTGGCGAGGAAAACTAAGGAAGAAGTCTCAATAATGAATAATAAAAATTTTTAGACTTTGTACCTCATCCTTCACACTTCATCCCTCATACTTTCCCAGTCCCTATGTCCCATTCCCCATTCCCCATTCCCCATTTTTCGTTCCCCAAATGCGTCAATTTTTCAAGCAAACCCTTGCCAGCACAGTTGGTAGCCTTGCAGGCCTCATTTTATTTTTCAGTTTAGGAACTGGCGGACTGCTGTTTTTATTGATAGCAGCAGCGTTTAAAGATACCGGGCCGCAGGTTAAGGACAAGTCAGTACTGGTGTTCGATCTGTCTTTAAACATTACCGATAGCGACCCAGCCTCAAGCACCAGTGATGCAATTGGGGACGCCCTATCGGGTGAACAAGCTGATTTTATTACCCTACGCACAGTTGTGGATACCCTAGACAAGGCGCGTCAGGATAAGCGAATTATCGCCCTATTCTTGGATGGCAGCCAAACCTCAGCAGGTGGTGGTGGTGGTTTAGCCACGCTTAAAGAAGTTCGCGAAGCGATGGAGCGTTTCCGAGCCAGTGGGAAAAAAATCATTGCTTATGATGTGGATTTGGGAAAGCAAGACTACTACCTCAGTTCCGTAGCGGATACGCTTGTTCTCAATCCCATGGGCAGCTTGCAGCTCAATGGCTTTAGCACTCAGCCTATCTTTTATACAGGAGCGCTGGAAAAATTTGGCGTTGGTGTTCAGGTGATTCGGGTAGGAAAGTACAAGTCAGCTGTTGAACCCTTTACTCTCAAAAAGCTGAGTCCGGAAAATCGACAACAAACTCAAGCTTTATTAAACGATCTTTGGGGCGATTTTCTAACAACGGTCGGCAAAAGTCGCAAAATTACTCCCCAGCAGTTACAAGCGATCGCAAATACTCAAGGGCAGTTGATGGCATCCGAAGCACGTCAACAGCGTCTGGTGGATCAACTCGCCTACTTCGATCAGGTGATAGCTGACCTCAAAAAGCTAACGAATAGTGACAAGGAGGATAAATCATTTCGGCAAATTTCCCTTGCCTCCTACAGCAAGGTTCAGGCGAAAGACTCCAAAACACGTTCCTCTGAAAACAAAATTGCTGTCTTGTACGCTGAGGGTGAAATTGTGGATGGCAAAGGCGGCCGTCAGCAGGTGGGGGGTCTAAGCTTTGCTAGACAGATGCGACGGTTAAGGCAGGATAAGGATGTCAAGGCGGTGGTGCTGCGTATCAATAGCCCTGGCGGTAGCGTCACGGCATCGGAGGAGATTCAGCGAGAAGTGCTGCTCACCCGTAATGAGAAACCCGTCATTGTCTCAATGGGTAACTATGCCGCCTCTGGGGGCTACTGGATTGCTACAGGGGCTAATTATATTTTTGCAGAACCCAATACAATCACCGGTTCGATTGGTGTTTTCGGTCTACAGCTTAATATCCAAAAGATAGCGAACGATAATGGCATTACCTGGGATGTTGTCAAAACCAATTCGTTTGCCGATAGTATGACCATCTCTCGCCCCAAGACTCCCCAAGAATTGGCGATCGCGCAAAAATCCGTCAATCAGATTTATAATCATTTCCTCGATAAAGTCGCACAGGCTCGGAAACTACCGAAACAAAAAGTTGCTCAAATCGCTCAGGGACGAGTTTGGTCAGGTCAAGATGCTAAGCAACTGGGTTTGGTCGATCAAATTGGCGGACTCAATAATGCGATCGAGTATGCTGCCCAACAAGCCAAGCTTGGAAAGGATTGGCAAGTGGAGGAGTACCCAAAAGTTCAGAGTTTGGAAGAACGGATTTTGAAAAAACTGACTAGCGAGGCAAGCGCTCAAAATCCGCAGTTACCTGTTCCACTAACGGCAGAATTACAGAAGATACAAGACGATTTGGCAATTCTCAAAGCGATGAACGACCCTAAAGGCATTTATGCACGTTTGCCTTTTAGCTGGCGGCTGGAGTGAACGGATACATTTAGGTAAAAATTCAGTGAAAATACGGTTACATTTGGCGAAGAGATGGGTAAAGTAGATTAGAAGGATCACAAATCAACACCTTACACCTCTATCCATGGGTATAAAAAATTACCGCTTCCTGATTCTGATTACAGCTTGTAGCGTGGCTGGTGTCATTCTCGGAGGAACGACAAGTTGGGCATACAGCAATCAGTGCTTTGAATCTCAGAATTTAACTAGTGAGTGCCTGACTCAAGACCCAGTGACCAAAACGATTGAAGGAATGAGTATGGGTTTATTAGCAGGGGCAGGTGCAGCGGTTGGTGCAAGGTTGCAGATCAAGCGTCAGTAAAGGATTTAGGGATTGGATTGGGTTGAAAGTTAGAGGGTTAGAGCGTTCAATGTCCAACTTGCCAACTTTCAACTCTTTTTCGCCATCCCCACTGATTAAGCTGCTCCACATTATAAGCTGCAATATGTACTTGTTGGAAAAAGCTAAAGGGTAAGGAAGAAAGGCTTTTCCCTTTTACCGTTCCCCCTTTTCCTCAAGTCGATTCGTTAAATATGCAATTACATAGTGGTAAGTAGGTAGGCACAAATAAATGAAGGTATATCAACAAGTGTTAAGAGACTAAAATCCTCTTCCCTTCTGCCTTGGAGCCTTCTGCCCTCTGCCTTGCCTCAACGACAAATATTCATGCCCACCTACTTAAAAGTTTAGAAGCGATAGTGGCGAACCTGCTGTTGTGAGCCTTGACCAACTCTTGCCCAAAGGCTTACCGGAACAGATTTACCCTGGTCATCCACCTTGATTTCCATTACAACCGGCGGTTGTGGTTGTGACTCCATTGGTTCAGCCGGTTGTAAGAATTGTTGTGACTGGCTTGAGTTATTTGGGCGAGCGGCACGGAGATCGGTGTTAATCTGCTCCCGTTGGTCTTCAGGGATGTAGTAAGTTTCCAGTCCATACTGAATGAAGCCATTCTGAACCAATCCTTTGAGTGCAACCTGATTCGGCGGTAAGGGAGAAGGACGTTGAAGGCTTACTGCTATAGGTTTCCAAGCTTGTGGCAATTGAGTTTTAGCCGATGGTTGTAATGCTTTTGGTGCTTCCAAAATCACATAGAAGCGAGTACCTGGCTTGATCAAGCTTAGTTCTTTATCTGTAGCTGGTTGCTTGGGTAACTCCTTCCAGCCAGAAAGTTTACGTAAGTTTTCCTGAAGAGAAATGTTATATCTCAGAGTCTGGGAATAGCCCCTTAATAGTTCATAAGGGTCAACAGGTACTGTCTGGAGGATAACCGTTTTGCCCGTTAGCTGAGTGTAGAGGGCTTGCGCTGGCACGGCGAGAATCAGCGCAGCTTGAAAAATCAGAGGTATCCAGAATCGCCAGATGGGTGTGGGAGGCGGGGAGTCAGAAGGAGAGGTCATAAATTGAAAGTTGGCAGGTTGAAAGTTGGCAAGTTGAAGGTTTGAACCTTCTAACTTTTTAACCTACCCTTTGGGAACGTCTACGACAAATAACCCTCTAACCTTCAACCCTCAGCCCCTAAGGATTCTGACGTAGCGCTCAAACCACAGTCCGGCGGCAATGACACTAAAACCACACAGGAACAAAACTAAGGATTTGAACAGTAAATCGGTGTTGTACTCTAGCATACGGCTGAAAATTTGTAGAGTGAGCAGCACCATACCCCCCCAAAATAAGCGCCGTTGACCCTGCGCTAGCCCTTCCTTGATTAACCCAACAGCGAGAAGAAATAAGAGTAAGTTGAAAATTAACACAGCAACTGCCGGATTATTAGCGATGCCCAGGTGCCAGAAGGGAACTATAGCACTCATAATAATCAGGCTAGCGACAAGAACTGTTGTTTGATTGACTTGGCGTAGTAAAAACAGTTGTAACCATTCCGCAAGAGTCAAGCCGCCCAAAATCAAAATATCAACCAGCATCGGCCAAGGGAGTTGTACGGAGTTTTCAACTGACAGTGCAGATGAGGTGTTCCATAAACCCAAAAACGACAAGACATAAAACAGAAGACTCAGGAAGACGAGAGCAAGGGTATGGGCGACGCGATTGAATGACTCGTCTACGGATAGACGCTGTCTCCAAGGAGAATCATTGTATCCCCACAACAGAGCGGGAGGTAAAGCGCAAGCGATCGCAGCTATCCAACCTGAGTCACCCAACACCTCAAGTTGAATTAAGCTCGCTTCCAAAGAAAAAACCATCGCAATTGCAGCAATGCGAAAAAGCCAGCGCGAGCGGCACAAGTAAGCGAGGGGGACAAACATCAAACCCGCCAACACTGGCATACATTGCACCATCAGCCGCAACCAGGAAAACTCTCCTATCGGTGCAAAATCTGACTGTCCCCCCCATAAATACGTTAAATACCCTAACCCGATTAAGAGGGCTGACAGCATTCCTAGCAACGTCAACCGCAGGCAATAAGCCATCGCTAAGACACCCAATCCCCAAACGAGATACAACTGATAGAGCAGTCCACTCTGGTGAAACATTTGGGACATCAGAGCCAAATTTGCCCCTAGCACTAATGCCCCTAACAGGAGTAATACTTGCCCCAAACGGCGTTGCCATCCTTCTGTTGGGCGTCGCCATAGGTAGAAGCCTGCTACATTAATACCCACGAATCCACTTAGCAGCAGGGTAACTTTCACTCCTCGCGATAAGACTTGCCAGTTTGCTGCCACAAAGGTAATAATACCCAAGCCTAAGAACACACAGCCCAAACCGAGTAAAATCACGACAAATCGGTTACGGGCAGCCGCTTCAATCTCACTAAATTGGTAGCGTTGGGATAATCGTTCATACACAAAATCATCAATTAATCCCTCGGTGCGCCATTGCTCTGCTTCTTGACGCAACTGGTGACGAAATTTATCGGAAAGCATAACAACCTCGGCTCTCTGGCCCATGCAGGCCGACCTAATCCATTATGAAATGTCGGAGCGAAGCTTCAAGGTGTCGGTTAGTGTCGGGTAGCTATCTTGTAGGAAATCGCTCCTAGATAGACTGACGAATATGAATTTGTGCCTCTCCGACAGAGATAACTGCTTGTCAACGGGTAAGAGAGTCCATTTCTAGCAGACCATCTACAAAAGTCGTGGCAGGCAAGGTATGAGCAACGATGGAGAAATTCTCTACACGCTGACCCAAGCAGCTAAACCAAGTTACAGCTACTACTGGCGCTTCAATGATGCCGCCGCCAGTGGGTATTCTAATTCTGTTTAGTCGTAATACTGTGTAACTTGAACCTGTATCTACTAATAACCTGAATTGCCTAACAATACCATCTGTTCCTTGCTATCTATTCCTAGCATTACCCATGCAGCCCCACTTTAAATATCCTATGCTTGCTCACTCAGCAATTTTTTCTTCAACTCCTGACACTCTTGGACTAGCGGTAAGCCTAATTCGGTAGCAATGGATAAAGCGCGAGCGCAAAACTTATGTGCTAAGTCGAGTTCGCCTAATTGATAATAGATTACTGCCAAATTATAAAGAGTTATGGTCTCACCGTGACGGTAACCAATTTTTTTGAGAATCTCTAAAGCTGCTAGTAAATATTTTAGAGCTTCTGAATACTCCTTGAGTTGGATTAAAGCCACTCCTAGATTGCATAGTGCTGTTCCTTCAAGACCATAAGCATTAATTTCTTGTGCTATAATTAAACTTTTTTGATGGTAATCAATTGCTTGTTCGTAGTCGCCCAAGAACAAGTAATCAAGCCCTAAACCTCTCAGCTGATCAGCTTCTCCATAGCGGTCACCAATTGCGCGTTCGATAGTCAAACTCTGTCGATCATACTCAATTGCTTGGTTATACTTACCTAAGCTACGGTAAACAAGAGCTAAGTTTCCGAGCGCACGGGCTTCTCCACTGCGATTACCAATCTCGCGTGCAATGAGCAAGCTCTTTCGCAAATACTCAATCGCTTGGTCAGGCTTGCCCAACAGAGAGTAAGCGAGACCTAAATGGCATTGATCGATTCCTTCTCCCCGACGGTCGCCAATTTTACATGAGATGGTTAGGCTTTGTTTATGATACTTAATTGCTTCACGATATTTGCCTATAGAGTGATAAACATTGCCAAGATTTCCTAATGCGTTTTCTTCTTGCTTAAAATCACCAATTTGACGCGCAATATTCAAAAACACAGAAGCATATAAGCAGCAGGTACATCTTGGCTCAATCGCGTCAAAGCTTCCCTTACTCTGTCTTTGACTCGCAGTTCTAGCATCTGAGAATTGGTATCTAGTGCGATCGTTTCAAACTCTTGACCGTATCTTTGCCAGTAGAGTGCAACATTGCCATTAAACGGATGAGCAAGGATTTCCCCAGCAATCACCTCTATAACCAGTGGATGTCCTTCATAGGCTTGACCAATCCGTTCTAGATAACTTTCTGCCTCTGGCTCAATCGCCTTCAACTCTCGCTGGAATAACTTCTCAAATAACTTCAATTGCTCTGGTTTGTCCAAACCATTTAATGGTTTATCATCCCAATATTTAGATTTGCAGCTATAGAACTGTGTCGGTAAATCCTGTGAGGTCAGAATCAGCCTACTTTTGCAATATTGACCAGCAAGCAAGCGATTAAAAAACTCCCACCATCCCTCATAATGAAATTCATTTTTGGCTGCATAGTCTGTCTTCCCTTTTAGCAGCATCTCTAGGGAATCAATCTGCAATAAATAACGGTTGTCTCGCAGGTTTTGCACCAAGCGATTCAGCAAAAACTCTGGATTTTTGCGGTCATCTGGCGTCACCTCTTCTTTCAACCGGATCAGCACAGCATCTGCAAAACCAGTAAAATCTCGTGGCGTTCCATCCTCGAAATTCACTTTGATCCACTCATGCCAATATTCCTGCAACTGGAGCGCTAAGCGTTCCGCTAATGCCGTTTTCCCGATGCCAGTGATGCCCGTGAGGATTAATACTCGACAGGTTCCCTGCAACTTTTCACTTAGATGGGCGATCGCTTCTTCTCGACCAACCCAGTTATCATCGTAGGAAAACCATGAAATAAGGGAATTTGTTTGCTGAACGGAATTTTCTTCAGCAATTTCTTCCCAGTTCTCTATTCCGACAGCCTGACAAAGACTGATAAAAGTATCCTGTTTAATTCGCTTTCCCTGCAAAAACCGCTTCAAGGTAGCTTGTGAGCTGAGGGCTAACCCCCACCAAGCGTCTTCAGTTTTCGTCCAGCCTTTCTTTCTTCTGGCGCGATCAACGATTTCTAAACCTTGTTCAGATGCTCTAAGACTAACTGCCATAAGTGTCGCTGAGTGGTGATTAGTATTCGGTGGAAAACTTTAGTGATGTGAACCCTAGATTATTAGACCTCTTATAAAAATACCTGGCGATTGAAATCGCGACTACACAAACTCGCGTCCGCCTGCGCGGCCTGTCTTTCTAAACCCACGTAGGTGGGTTTTGTTTGTATACCTCCAGCCGACGCTTCGGCAACGCTTCGCGAACAGTCTGTGAGCTTCCCCCCAGTACAGGCACCCAAATACTTTTTATCTCAGCAATTTGTCTGAATCAGTCCAGTTTTAGCTCACCTTGTCATTAAGTAGAAGTGAGCTAAAAATCTGTACTCGCGAGTGAACCAAAAGAGCAATTTAAACTGACCCTTCCATTCGATAAATCTCCCTGAGACTGGAAATTGGGAGACAAAAAGCAGTTTACTAGCGCTTCTCCTCAAACCAAACACTCAATTGAAATAGGATAAAAAATGTCTAAAACTCAAGGAGCAAATCCGAATCTCGAAAGCGACCAATCAATCATTTCTATACCGAGTCAAATCGAGCCACAGATACCACCCCAGTATTGGGGTACTGAAACAGGAACCATTTTAGCCATAGCAATTCTGATTCGCTCAATTGCTGTGCTGATTCAGGCTCTAGTTCCACTGATTGGATGCAAGTCTGATGCGAAAGCGGATTCTCGGTAAATTTTATTAATTTTAATTGTTGTTGACCTGTAAGGGCACGACATTGCCGTGCCCCTACCCAAAACTAATACGGTGCAAGGAACTTCTAGTAAAACCAGACAGCCATCTTTACATTGGGGCGCAAAAAATGGTACTCGCCTTGATGAAATAGCTCACCCAATCCGGTGAGGGCGTTGGCAGATGAGGCAAGAGACAATCGAGTAGGCGCGTAAGGCTTCTCGTTTGGTCCGATAAATTCTTATGACTCAGAAAAAAATTAATCTTCCTCTTATTGCTTACCTCCTGCTTCTCACTCTTGCAGGTGGGGGCGCATCCTGGTTATTTACAAAAAAATCTGCACCATTTTCAGAAGCCATAGCCCAAACAACACCCACACCGAAGCCGACACCGCAAATCATCGTGCAACCTCAAGAAGTGCGGGCTTTACCGGGCAAGCTGGATAACGTGCCGATGTTTAACAGCAATAGCCCAGAGTGGGTAAAAACGGAGGGAATTTTACTGTCTACCTTTCCCCCTTCTGGAAAAACTGCTCCGGCTGCTCATCTTAACTATCCGTTTCAGGGGCGATTTGATGTATTTATCCACCACCAAACTCATACACCCAAGGACTTGCAGACTTTCTATTTAGGGCTAATTCTGCATAATCCAGGCAAACAACCCGTTACGGTGGACGTGTCGCAGGCGGCAACTTATCTAACGCAGGAAGCACCGTATATCACATTACCGACTTATATAGAGAATCCTCAGAATACAGCTTATGCTGGCCCAGGCGATCGCGCGGTGCATGATGTACTCCAAGGTAAACGGCAGGCTGATTTTCCGGCAAAGCTGGTTATTCCTCCCGGTCAAAGCCGGATGTTACTGAATCATCCCACACCCGTGAGGAATTTAGAAAAACCGATTAATGGGCGATCGGCATTAATGCGGCTTAATAGTAGTGGTAAGGTGTATGCCGCTACTCTGACGATGTTTGCTAAGAAAAATTCGGATGGCAGCGATCGCGCACCCACTCTCAAAGAATGGCAAACCCTCCTGAATACAGGGGGTTTATCAGGGCCACGCGATAAAGCCCCAACTCCCCCAGAGCAAACAAGCGGTCAATTGATTTATGGTCGTGTTGCTGGAGTTCAACAAGGCTCGAAGTGGCAAGCGCTACTGGTAGATAATCCTAATGCTAAGGATTTCACCCTTTCTCAACCGGGTCAAGCCGTTTCCTACCCACTAGCTAGCCTCCGAGGAGGGCGATTGGGCACTAATCAAAATCAGACGGCAAAAATGCTGGTGCGCTATCCCGATACTGCTTATGAAGCACACGGTAACTATGCAGTTGAATATAACCTCAGCTTGCCTCTCTACAACCCTACTGACAAACCGCAAACCGTTACTCTGACTCTTGAAACGCCTTTAAAGGAAGAGAAATTGAGCCGAGGAGGGCTACTTTTCCAGAAACCCCCTCGCGATTTCCCGTTTTTCCGAGGGACTGTCCGCCTGCGTTATAAAGATGAGCAAGGACAGGACAAAACTCGTTACGTACATTTGTGGCACCGAACAGGTCAGGTGTTAGATCCATTGGAGACGTTGGTACTTCCACCGGGCAGTCGCAAACCTGTGCAGATAGACTTTATTTATCCTCCGGATTCGACACCGCCGCAGGTCTTAACGATCAGAACCTTAGATAGGGATCGCCCAAAGTAAGCGGTGTGATAGCCTTGCACTTTTTCTTCTATTTGGCAGCGATTCAAGGCAACTGCCCATGTGCGACTCGGTCACAACGCTCGCTTTAGCGAAGCGGTAGAGGACTTTACGCTAATGTTAGGGTCTAACGGAGAATTTTGCGTAAATCCTGCGGTAGCCACGCAAGGAGCGTCAGCATTCTCCGAAAGAGTAGGAATGAAAATCTCTTTCCCCTACTCCGTACTTCTTTTTTTATGCTAGTTATTCAACATTAGGCACTGACAGAATTTTCTGTTGGTTTGCACTATCCGAACAATCACTCAGATAATAATCAGTAAATTTCTCTTCTTGCTCTTTTCCTATTTTTGAGCATTGGAATGTTTTTTCCCCTTTCCCGTTACCTGCAAAATGGTCTCTTGTATTATCAACTGTATAAGCAATTGATTTACCATTAAAACTTAATTCATATAAAATTGGGTCTCCTTCTATTGTATATTTGGTAATACGGACAAAATCTTTTTGCCCTTTCTCATAATTGCTAATAAATCGATCAAGTTTATCGGAGTTGGTGATATTACCATGAAGATCAACAACATCACCTTTTTGGATAGCTGTTTGAGGTGGATATTTTGACGGCAGCATTTCTTTAGACTTTGTTGCACCTGCCTGCCAAGTACAACCCGAACCAATTAGCAATAATGGCAACAGATTGATAAAAATAAAAATATGTTTCACAACAAGCACATTTTTTTTGTTTTCATAGAAGCAGACGAAAAAATCAAACAACTGTTTCCCAGAGGACAGCCAGATTTCCTATTTTCCCAGAAGGATAATAAAAACAGGTAATTCATAATTCATAATTCATAATTTATAATTCATAATTCAAAGTATGCAAGCTAATTCTCTTGAACTAATTCAGGCTTTACGTAAGGGTCTAATTGTCTCCTGTCAGGCACCTGTTGACTCACCTTTGCACGAGCCAGTCGTGATTGCGGCAATGGCACAAGCATCAGTCAATCAGGGAGCAGTGGGTGTCCGCATTGATACTCCTGCTCATATTCAGGCAGTACGCCAGCAATGTCCCACGACTCGGATTATTGGACTGTGGAAGCAGCAGTTGCCAGGGTGTGAGGTTTACATTACTCCCCAGTTTCATCATGCTGAAGCGATCGCATCTGCGGGGGCTGATATTATTGCCATTGATGCGACATTACGAGAACGTCCTGAGGGAGAAACAGTTGAAACTTTGATCGCCCGAATTCACGAGGAACTGGGCAAGCTAGTAATGGCAGATGTGGATACTCTAGAAAGTGCGATCGCAGCCCAAAAAACGGGTGCTGACATAGTAGGTACCACCCTCTACGGTTACACTGCCCAAACCCAGCACCTCTCTCCTCCTGGCTTCGACTTCCTCAGCCAGATGGTAGAACAGTTGGATGTTCCGGTCATTTGCGAAGGCGGCATTGCTTCACCACAAATGGCTCAAAAAGCTCTACAACTAGGAGCCTATGCTGTTGTTGTGGGTACGGCGATTACGGGTATCGATTTGCAAGTTAAAGCCTATCAAAAAGCCCTTTTAGACGCTGTAGAAGCTGGTTGACAGTCAACCTATTTCCCGCTAGGATATCTTCATTCTGGCGGGAAACTTATGCTCCTGACCCTGACTAATCGACTGAAATTGACGGCATCAGAATTGGACATTCTCGCCTGCGCTTGTCGTTTGTCGAAAAACTTGTTCAATGTTGGGCTTTATACTGTCCGTCAGTACTTCTTCCAAGAAGGCAAGTATCTGCGCTATGAGGGTTCTTATCATCTGTGCAAGACTAATGAAAATTATCAACTGTTAGCAACAGATATAGGGCAGCAAACCCTGAAAGTTGTAGACCGTGCCATGAATGGTTTTTTTAAGCTCTGGGAACTCAAGAATACAGGTCAATATAACGTCAAGATTCGGTTGCCCGGATACCTTCCAAAAGATGGGTTTTTTCCGTTGATTATTCCGATTCGTGCTAGAGACTGGGCGAAGCTTTCCGAAAAGGACTGGATGTATTCTGTTCCGATGGCACGAGTGTTTAAGCGTCATTTCGGAGTCGTTTCGTTTCAGATTCCAGAGCGAATCCGAGATAAACAAGTCAAAGAAATTCGGATTTTGCCCCAATACAAAGCACGATTCTTTGATGTTGCATACGTTTATGAGCAGGAGGGTGAAATTCAGTCGGTTGGCAGTGAAACTCTGGCTATCGATTTGGGCGTAAACAACTTGGTAACCTGTGTCAGTACCACGGGTCAGTCGTTTATCGTGAACGGGAAACCGCTCAAAGCTAGGAACCAGTGGTACAACAAGCGTAACGCTTGGCTTCAGTCAATTAAAGACATACTCGGTATTGAGGCATTGACACAACAGCAAGTACGGTTGCTGGACAAGCGCACAGCTCAAGTCAAGGATTATTTGAACAAAACCGTTCGTCGCCTCGTTGATTATTGCCTCACTCAAGGGATTGGCAAAGTTGTTGTGGGGTACAACCCAGGCATCAAACAAGATGCCAGTCTGGGCACTCGCAACAACCAAAACTTTGTCCAAATTCCTCACGCTACCCTGCGTCTCAAGCTGCAAAGCCTCTGTGAACGGGTAGGAATTCAGTATGCCGAGCAAGAGGAATCCTACACCAGCAAGGCTAGTGCTATAGATGGTGATGAGCTTCCCGTCTACAACGCTGATAATCCGCAAACATACACTTTCAGCGGTAAACGCATCAAGAGAGGGTTGTATCGCACACAAACTGGGCGATTGATTAACTCGGATGCCAATGGGGCGCTGAATATTTTGCGGAAGCATCTTAACTTGAGTAAGGCGGATGATTACTTGTTAATCGGACGCTGTAGTGGTTGCGTGGCGCAACCGTCAAGGTTAGATCTTGAGAAGCCCCTTCTATAGCCTTAGGGTTAGGAGGGGAGTACGTCACGTAGGATGATCTACGTTGACATCTATTGGCGAAAAGTTGTCTCTCGATGCAAAAAAAAACCCAGTTAATTAGCACAATTGTTGCCAGTGCAGCCCTGTTTCTGGCTCTTGCCCCTCAAAGTAAGTCAGTAGCTCAAGAAGAAATGCACTCTCTGTTTCTCCTCAGACGCCCCTGTGTTAACACAGGAATCGGCAACTGGGATCGTCGAACTCAAGATGTTGCTGTCGGTAGAGCCGTTTATAACTCCAAGATATTTATGGGGCCAGGCAGTGGCTTTGCGGCAATGACTTGTAGACTCACGCCCAATAGGGCAGGAGTAATCTTTCAACGGCTAAATTTAGCGTTCGGAATGCGCGACAACGACCGAGACAGCCCTACCGTTTACGTTAACGTTTATTTGGACGGACAAAAGGCTGAAACAAAGACTCTTTCTCCAGGAGAAGCAGCCACTGTGTCCTTAGATGTCACTCCCACACAAAACGTTTCGATAGAAGCGGTTTGTTCGAGTCCAGCCAAATATTGCGATCGCGTTTATTTCTGGGAAGCCGATTTGACATACCCACCTGTTACTAAGCAATAGAGGATGTTAATTCCTCATCTCAAAAGTTCACTTGCCCTTTCATCCCTTGGTTTCTAACCAAGGGTTTTCAGGAATGCTCCTTATAAGCATCCTCTGGTGGAACTCCTCGCTTTGCCTCCCAGAAAATTGAGCAGAACGAGCTAAATGTTCATAGCTAATGGTAAAGTCTAAAATTGCGAGGCAAAGAGGAAGATTGCATGAAAGCGCAGGTATTCCGAGGGGTGAATCAGCTCAGTTACGAAGAGGTGCCAGTCCCAGAACTCAAAGCTGATGAGGTGCTGGTGCAAGTACGAGTAGTGGGGCTTTGCCAGTCGGATATCAAAAAAATTCGCTATCCGCTTTATGATCCCCCACGCATTTACGGACATGAAACGGCGGGTATCATTGCTGCCGTAGGCGAAGAGGTTAGGGGTTGGCAGGTAGGGCAACGAGTAGTGGTGATGCACCACATCCCCTGTATGCACTGTGGCTACTGCCTCAATGACAACTTCTCCATGTGCGAAGTTTATAAGAACATCACCACAACGGCTGGCTTTACCCCTAGTGGGGGTGGTTTCGCAGATTATGTTAAAGTTCCTGGTCATATTGTTCGCAATGGGGGATTAATTCCCATCCCCGAAGGAGTGAGTTTCGAGCAAGCCAGTTTTGTGGAACCCACGAACTGCTGTCTGAAGGCAGTGAAAAAAGCACAAGTGACGCCCGGCCAAACAGTCTTAGTCACTGGAGCTGGGCCGATTGGGCTAATGTTCATTATGCTAGTGAAATATTTTGGGGCAAAAGCGATCGCAACTGACCTCCTCCCCTCTCGCATCGAGAAAGCCAAAGCAGTTGGGGCCGAAGCCGCTTTTGATGCTCGCGATCCCGACTTACAAGCAAAAGTCTTCGCCCTCACGGATGGGATGGGCGTTGATACCACACTGCTAGCAGTTCCTAGTGACAAAGCTTTTTTCCAAGCTTTAGACTGCACGCGCAAAGGCGGCAAGATTTTGTTTTTTGCTGAATTTCCCGATGAAGTGGAAATTCCCATCAATCCCAATATCCTTTACCGCCGGGAAATTGATTTAATCGGAAGTTACAGTTCCTCGTATCGGCTACAGTCTCTAGCAACGGATATTGTGTTTAACCAACGGATTGATGTAGATGCGTTGATTAGCGATCGCTACCCACTCCAAAATTTAACAGAAGCGGTTGAAAAAGCGATCGCTCCGACTCCCGATACTTACAAGATTTTAATTTATCCTTAAAACTATAAATTGTGAATTATAAATTATGAAAAAGTCATAATTCACTCTTAAATTAGAGAACTCTGCACAGTTTGACCTGCGAGAGTTGGCCGACTTCTTTCAATCCATCAATGATGAATAATTCATAATTCATAATTGATAATTCATAATTCATAAAGATAGCCCCGAAGCAGCACTTCTAGCTCATCAATATTGAAAGGCTTAGTAACAAATTCATTACAACCTGCTGCTAAAATACGCTCTCGGTCTTCTGCTCTTGCCATCGCCGTTACAGCGATGACTGGAATTGTAGCAGTTAAAGCATTTTGCCTGAGGTGAGAGGCTACTTCTACCCCGTCCAAATCGGGTAGCATCATGTCCAGCAAGATGAGAGAGGGCAGATAGGTTAGTGCTGAGTCGATAGCAGTCTGGCCATCTGCCGCTGTGATAATGGTGCAATTCATCTGCTCTAGCAGGAAAGCAAGCAGCAATAAGTTATCTTCATTGTCATCGACAACCAAAACCAATGGTTTTTGAGTAACAGACTCGTTACTGCTGCCAAGGGAAAGTTCCATATCCACGTCCGGCTTTAGGAAAGTCAGTTTTTTTCGAGACAAGGCTCTACAAAAGGTGGACAAGGCAATCCCTAAGCGGTTAGGCGGCGCTTGATTCAGGCTGGCTTGTAGTCGAGCGTTGCTGAATTTAAATGAGAGGTGTCTAATTGATATGGGTCAAAAAAGACAGCTGTCAATAAGCAAATCTTACTATAAAGTTTTTCTCAAAGGAAGATTTAGGCAAAAACTAGGATTTGTTTAAATTTCGCTCACTCAAGCATTAAATTGCAGCTATTTTCACGGTATTGCCATTGAGTATTAATGAGAGACTTACTGATAATAAGGGTTTTGAGGCGATCGCATCTGGAGAAAGTGAGATTGGAGTCAAGATCAGCGATGAGCGCTCCTCCCGACTATGCTGACTCTTCAACATTCGCTGTATTTACGCTATCACCCAATACTGCTCGGATAAGCTCTAATTCCTCTCCCCCAGCTCCCCCAGCTCCCCCAGCTCCCCTGGTTTTTCAAGCAACTCTCTTCTTAACCGAGCAGTATTGCGCTGTCACCTCCTGTGAGAGCTAATGCGACGCCATCGCACTAACAACACTAACCACTGTTTACCCTTCTTAGGAGCTGATGAGTACTATGGAGGCAGAACTGTAAAAAAACGCCACAGAGTGAGCTGGCGTTCTACCCCTAAGGAAGAAGGGAATAGTTCCATTCTGTTTTTCAGTCCTTTGTATCTTCTGAGTTATCTTGCAAAGCTGGAAGTAATGTCCAAATTGTTGAATAATCTCTTTAAAATATGCCTTTAGGTTCTTTTACTTTTAAACACCACCTTTCTATGAACCAAGAGTCCTCAAAGCCTACGCGAGGGCAGCTAGAACGTACACTTTCACAACGGCTCCAATCTTTGTACCGCGAGCAGTTGGGGCATCAGCCCAGTAAAGTAACTTGCCAACTTTTTGATGAAAAGCTGGCAATTATCGTTGAAGACTCGATTACTCCGCCGGAGCAACTCCTGGCGGATCGCGGTCAAGCTGAGTTGGCAGAACAAGTGCGCTCAGAATTGGATGAGGCAATCAAACCTAAACTGAAGACGCTCATTGAGGAAATACTTGGTGCCACCGTCCTTGACTTGCTCAGCGATGCCACCCTGGAAACCGGTCGCACAGGGATCATTGCTGTCTTGGATGTCACTCCGGAAGTTCGCAATCCTGAAGCCATTCCCAAGATCAAGAAATAGCAGTAGGTTTCATCCCCCGATTAAAATACGGGGGTTTTAACCTCGCTTTCCCGTAAGCGGAGATATTTCCGGACTACGGTGTCAATTTCTTCCAACATATAAGGCTTAATTAGGTAATCATTGCAACCTGCATGCAAAAGACGCTCTCGGTCTTTTGCATGAGCTAAGGCCGTTACTGCAATCACAGGAATCATCTTGGTTGTAGAGTCTTTTCTCAGGACAGAGACGACCTCAGTGCCATCCATGAATGGCATCAGAATATCGAGCAAGATTAAGTCTGGTCGATACATTTTCGCTTTTTGTAGAGCACTCAACCCATCAGAAGCGGTAACCAAGCAACAGTCTAAAGGCTCTAGGGCATACGCCAAAAGCAGTAAGTTGTCTTCATCGTCATCAACTGCCAAAATGATCGGCTTTCTGGCGATAGTAGGTTGGTTGCCAATAGTACCGCCATATTGGAGTTCACAACAGGGGAAAAAGTCCAAATCATCCATGTTGTCCTTAGGCAAATTCTGCGACGGTCACGTCACGCTAGCCACAAGAGCGGAAACAGCACTCCCCAAGCGGCTATGTGGCGCTTGTTATTGGCTGGTTTGTCGTTGAGGGCTAGGTTGTTAAGTCTTTGCTGTGATCAAAGGAAAAGGCTTTTCAAGCTAGCAAAAATATTATCTCCTTGCACATTGTAGTACACATCTCAAAGAAAATAAATTTTTGTTTAAGATTTGCGACTTTAAAGAAAGTATATGATTCTATGAAAAATTTGTAAAAAGTTACATTAAACCTTGCCTCCTGAGCCTTCTCTAACAATGTGTAAAGCCATCTACACTATTGAGGTATTGACAGGCATGTAGCAGTAGACTAAGAGAACAACAGCTATCCCAAGCAAAGTTGGGATTGGAGAGGGAGGCAATGGGTATTGCTACGATTAACCCTGCAACTGGGGAAAC
>JBFLZA010000059.1:0-20071 GCA_040756535.1 Cyanobacteriota bacterium | reverse complement strand
AATCTCTTCGCCTCACATTGTTCACCTTTAAACCCACTTGGAGGCGTTGCTGCCTCAAGGGATGAGTGGCTACTTCTTTCGGAGAGAAACTCTCTATTGAATTAGCCGCTATATCAGCAACGTCCTTTCCCAACCTAGCCATTAATCCAATGCCACTGCTTGATATTTAAGGAGGAGTACTTCAATGGCAATCAATACCCAAAAACTTGGGATGCTCGTACAAAAATTTGTCGCCACCACTTCTGAGGTTCAGGGTGCGGCAATCGTCACCCCCGACGGTTTACCTTTAGCTTCTAGCTTACCGGGGAGCATGGATGAAGAGCGGGTTTCCGCCATGTCTGCTGCCATGCTTTCCTTGGGTGAGCGGATTGGTAAAGAACTCTTGGGTGGTACAACCGATCGCATCTATGTTGAGGGCGACGAAGGCTTTACGATTTTGACCAGTTGCGGTGATGATGCGATGTTTCTTGTTCTAGCGAGCAAGGAAGCCAAGCAGGGTATTTTGATGTTAGAAATTAAACGCATCATTTCTGATGTCAGACCGGCTTTGGCGTAGTTAGGATAGACGCGATCGCTCCCCTTGAGGCAGGGGGGTGCCGTTGATCGGTAGCGATCGCCTTTGCCCAGACTCGTTAGCAGTGCGATCGTGTTGGCTTTTGCCTTAAGGTAGCGATCGCTTCACAAAATCATCACATTTGCTGAGTATAATCTTCATACTCTTAAAAAACTATAGGTTGACGCCCTTTCGCCACAATTGAGCCGAGAGGGTTTTTTGTTTATGGTCAAATTGACTTAACTTGATGTGCTTCAAGTTACATCGGCAGATTTTCTGAAAAGACGATCTAAAACAGCAATTACTGAATTGATGTATTTATGGAAAAATCTCTATATCTGCTTTTACAAATTTCAAGATAGATGAAAACATTAATTTAAAAAACTAAATATTCCATAAAATAGATATACATACTCATGCTGATAGTTCTGATTTAATTAGGTAATAAAATTATTTTTATTGAACTGATAGCACCTAAAACAAGAAGGTGTAAGCTTTTCCAAGCTTAATCTTAGAGCTACTTCCCCTTTTATAAAACATCTTTTATGAAAAATAATTAGTTATTTATTTGCGAATGTATTTAAAAAATCAAATATTAAGAATATATAATTAAGTCAATTCAAATTCAATTCTTAGAATAAGATTTAAATGGGGATATTTTTAAAGCTACCAATCCTCAAAAAAGAGGACTTATTCTCCAGCTTTTTCCTCAACTAACCCAGATATTTAGGGTGCGGCAATAGCCCCGAAAGCAATTTTTACCCTAGCTTATCGCCTAATCAGTGGTATAGATAATAAACGATTTCAGCCCTGTTTAAGGCAAAGCTAGCTCTGAGCAATTACACAGGCAAATCATTCATGCGAAGAAATTGAGCGTATCTGGGTTTTAAAAGGAAGAAGACTTTAGTCGTTTGACAGTTATGCAGAGAACGGGGTGTATCCTGTCCTCGCTAAAGATAGAGAAGCAGGGTGTGTTGATGTTAGGAACTTAATGTAGAGTTACCACTTTGCAGCCATTTCGGTTTTAGGTCTGACTGAACCAATAAGCACAAGCAAGGCTTAATTTCATTATTCAGCAGAAGACCTTGGCTAATATCTGTTGATGAACAAAATAACTAAGGTTATCTCCCGATTCAAAATGGGGTAGGTTCGTCACTCCCAACTTATCTTTCACTGCATCATTTCTTTACGTTTTTACGGAGCTTTCATCTCATGAAAATTATGCGTTTAGTAGTAGCCGGAACTCCAGGTGCTGGTAAATCCACCTTTGTGCGGACGATTAGTGAAACTGAGGTCGTGGACACAGAACGCAGAGCCACCGATAGTACATCTCTGCTGAAGCAAAAAACTACTGTTGCCTTCGACTATGGTCGATATACCTTTGGTTCTTCTATGGAGGTACAAATCTACGGCACCCCAGGTCAATCCCGCTTTAATTTTATGTGGGATTATCTAATTAAAAGTGCTCACAGCTATATTTTGCTAGTGGCAGCCCATAGACCCAATGATTTACACTATGCTCGTCAGATTACCTCCTTCATGAACCAGCGGGCACAAATCCCGATGATTCTCGGTCTCACTCATACAGACTGTGCAGGAGTATGCCCTACCGAGGAGATTATGACGAGCCTGGGTTACATGAATGAGAAAAATCGCCCCTCGGTTATGACGATTAATCCCCATGAGCGGGGTTCCATCATAGAAGCACTGATGGCTTCTATGACTCTCATGGTTGAACGCTATGGTAGTACTCAACCTCTAAGAAAAGAAGCCAGCCAACCCCTACAGTCGATGAGCAAAACTACTTATCAACTACCTAAGCCCCAATTCTCACGACGTTACTAAAACCGCCAAATTTGTAACCTTTCTTCACACTTCAACATTGAAACAGCGTCAGGCTATTGGGTCCACTCTCTATTGAGCTAATGTGCATTTAAGTTGCAGCAAGCAAGGGCTAAAGCCTTTACTACGAGGGAATTGCCTCGTAAAAATGAATGACGATTAGCTTAGTTACCTCCTGACACAGAATGCACAAGAGATTTAAACTCTAAGCGAAGGTCGAATCATCTAGACCTATCCAGAATCTTCTTGTTATCCCCCTTTACAGCGGCGCTGTTCCTACCTATCCCTGAAAAAAGATGAGAATTCTCTTAGTATTTCTTGAAAATTGAGAGAATGGTTGTTCTCAATGCAATAAGGAACACTATTCTTCTCAGGTTAATAATTACAAGAATACATATTAGTCATTTTTCGTAACAATTAGTAAAGCAAATAAAGGTTTTTATACAAAACTTAATATATTAACAAGGATATTATTTACCGGAAAAATATCCTGATTTAACGACTAATCATCGCAAATCTATATACAAGTGTTTTTCTGGAAATAACCAATTCTTCTATGAAGATAATTGAGAGCCAAATTTCATTCAAAAATTATTTTCTGGAGAGAAAGAATGAAGCAATAATTACACAAATAAGCTTTTAATATGACTTTGTGAAGTTTTGGATTTTTTAGAAAAAACAGCCTGACATTTCTCATTTGAATTGTTAGAACTAAAAAAGAAAGTCCAGCTAAAAAGGAACATCCACCTGCAATACTTACAGACTTATAGTTTCAGGTATTCATAAGTCTATTAGGAAGGGCTAGTGTAAATCCCCCCCTGAAAAGCTTGGTAATTTCTTAAGACCTGTACACAGTGGAGATACTCATGACTTTAGATGCTCGTGCCTTCATGGCTACGATGGAAAAGCGCGTTGATTTTACGGAAGAAAACAAAAGCCTTCTAAAATCTCACGCAGATTGGGGGAAAGAGATTGCGCCAATAATGGCTGATCATTTCTATACCTATTTAGGTCGCGATGCCGAAATGGATGGCATGATAAATGCTAAAGAAGGACGTTCTCATCGCTTACGTGAAACCTTTATTGAATGGTTTCATGAAATGTTTACTGGCATCGATGATTGGGGCAATTCCTATGCAGACCGTCGTTGGCGTATTGGTCTGGTACATGTGCAGATTGGAATTGGTCCTCAACATGTTGTCCCAGCAATGGCCACTGTAGTTAATGAAGTTGGCAAAAAACTCAAAGTAGATGGGAAATCCGATGAGTTGAGAGATGCTCTGAGCCGAATTTGCATGATTGATTTGGCGTTCATTGAGCAAGCCTACGTAGAAGTCAGTTCGGCTGCTGTACTCAAAGAAACAGGCTGGACAGAGGGTCTATTCAAGCGTTTGATTGCAACAGGTGCAGGTTCAATGTAAATCTCACACAGCAGTTCAAAGAAGGCAAATTCATTGAATCGCATGATCGCAAATTAGAACAGGAACACAACAATGGCTATCAATACAGAAAAACTAGGGCATATTCTCCGAAATTTTGTTTCGACAACGACCGATGTTCAAGGGGCAGCAATGGTCACTCCTGATGGTTTACCACTGGCGACAAGCTTACCGGGTGGTATGGATGATGAGCGAGTTTCAGCTATGTCTGCTGCCATGCTCTCTTTGGGTGAACGCATTGGTAAAGAACTCGTCAGAGGTGAAATTGATCGTATCTATGTAGAGGGCGATGAAGGCTTTAGCATTTTGACCAGTTGTGGTGAAGATGCTGTGTTTCTTGTCCTAGCAAGTAAGGCAGCCAAGCAAGGTGTCTTGATGTTAGAAATCAAACGCGCCCTTGTTGACCTAAAGCCAGTTTTATCCTAGGTATATTTCACGCCGTTTTGTAAGGTCTCCTACCTATTCAATCTATAGAGTAGGAGGCTATTACCCAATGAGTGCTGAACTCAAAAATTACAGTCTTATTTAGTTCACTCTCACCCAATCCTCTTGAGTCCGAGTTAGTCATTCCTTCTTGAAGTCTTCGTTTTAGCGGGGTAAAATCTTATGAAAACTATGCGGTTAGTAGTAGCAGGAACGCCAGGGGCTGGCAAGTCTACGTTTGTTCGGACAGTGAGTGATATTGAAGTCATCGACACAGACCGTAGTGCGACTGATCAAACGGCTCAGTTGAAGCCAAAAACTACCGTTGCTTTCGATTATGGCCGATTTGTATTTGGTTCTACGTTGGAAGTCCAAGTTTATGGTACACCGGGCCAATCTCGCTTTAATTTCATGTGGGATTTTTTGATTCAAAGGGCTCACACCTATATCTTGTTAGTACCAGCTCACCGTCCTAATGATTTTCACTATGCTCGCCAGATTCTTCTGTTTATGAATCAGCGAGTACAAATCCCGATGTTGATTGGTATTACTCATAGTGATTGCCCAGGAGCCTGTACTCCTGAAGAGATTATGATGAGATTGGGGTTCTTGAGCCGTAAAAATCGACCTCCAGTAATAAAAGTGAATCCTCACGAGAGAAGCTCCGTTGTAGAAGCCGTAATGAGTTCAATGGCTCTTTTGGTAGCTCAGACCAGTAATATTCCCTCTAGTAGTCCTGAGAGTGTTCCATCTCCATCTAGTAGCACTTCATCTATAAGCAAAGGAAGCACCACTTCCTTGGATCAGCAAAAGGTTAAAAACTCTTATCAATTCCCCTTGCCGTCCTTCTCACGAGTTGGTAAAGACAGGTCTTTTCATTGATACTGCTCCTGTAAAACGCTGCATGTCCAGCTTGCACCAGATAATGGCTACAAACTCCTCAAAAACTATGAATTTCCGGGAATTAAAAAAATATCACTAAGATTAGTGTCTTGAGGAGTTGTTATTGGCTAAAGTTTAGAATAGCATCGAGCAGTGATGCTAGCTGATTCATGGTAGGACTGCTATAGTACTGCCTTACGTTAAACGCAAACTCTTTTTTATCCTCTAATTATTGGGTAAATTGGGTGATGTTTTGTTCATCTATAAAAATTAAATTGCTTTAATAAATTGATGCCACCAGGCAATTTTTTTATCCGAATGGAATACATCGGTTTTTTTTGCATGAATATATTAGGAATTTAAGTAATTTTCATAAATCAGTAAAATTAATAAGTATTTTTATAGTTATAAGACGAATGAAAATTAATTTGCTAGAACTAAGATAAGTCAACCGTTCAGTTGAGCCAATAAAGAAAAAAGGGCTGTTTTGAATTCCTTGCTCTCTCAGTGAAGAATAAAAATAGAAATACATTCAAGAGAGAGAAAACACCCTGGTAGTATTTTAGCAAAATATAGCTTTATTAATGGCAAAAACTTGACTGTTGGTAGGAAATAACTCCACCTTTTTCTGGGAATCTACCTGACTCATTATTCCGGATAGCTTCAGTGTCATTGAGTAAATTTTAGTGGTCGCCACAAAGTTATCCCGCTTTTAAAGGGAGCCGATTGAACAACATTAAGGGGTGTATTCAGTAGGATAATCAGCAATTGAACTGTCAGAGTTCAGTCATTCTTTTTACCTGTTTGCACAACTTTTAGGAACTCTAATCATGGTAGTTACTCAGCATTTATTGCGTCAAGATCTCGGAGATTTTAGTAGCATTATCTGTTTCAAGGCAGTTGTTGTTGGTGTAGAAGAAGCTTTGGGTGAAAAAACAGCTGCGATCGCATTAGTTGCAGCGGGTCGCCAACGCGGCAAAAAATTAGCTGAAGAGCTAGATTTAGCTGGCAAAGGTACGGAAATGACGCTGGAGGAAGTCACCGAAAAAGTCCGTTATGGATTGGGCAAAGATGGCACTCGCTTGTGCGTTGTAGATCAGCTTTCCCAAGAAGGGGATGGCTACAAAGTCTATACCCGCGAAACTATTTGCTCAGCAGGCGAACCAGAGGGTTCTTCACGGCAATGCACGTTTACTCTAGGAGCAATTCAAGGCTTTTTAGAAGCGTTCTTAGGCAAGCGCTTACGGGGGCAACACACAGAGTCAGTCTTACGGGGTGGCAGCCACGATGTTCTAGAGTACACCGTTCTAGGCTAAATAGAGGCGACCCAACACTCTCTCACAAGTAATACAAATCTGGCCCTATTTTTGGACAAATTCTATGGGCCAGGAAAACACGAAATAATCAAATCGTACTCTCTAACCTTAGAGTAGAAATCCAATCATGGCAATTAATACGGCAAAAATCAGTCATGTCCTGCAAAACTTTGTGACAGCAACCGCTGATGTTCAAGGGGCAGCAATCGTTACCCCTGATGGTTTACCACTTGCTTCAAGCTTACCCAGTGGAATGGATGATGAACGAGTTTCAGCGATGTCTGCTGCCATGCTCTCTTTAGGTGAGCGCATTGGTAAAGAGCTTGCCCGAGGTGACATTGATCGCATCTATGTGGAAGGACACGAAGGCTTGAGCGTTTTAACCAGTTGTGGTGAAGAAGCGGTGTTTCTTGTTCTCGCGGGGAAAGCCGCTAAGCAAGGAGTTTTGATGTTAGAAATTAAGCGAGCACTGGCTGAACTCAAACTTCTTCTGCTGTAGGCTGACTTCTATGTAGAACTACCCAGCCTCCTGTTTGATTAACAGACAGGAGGCTTTAGTTAGCCTCAATTCATAATTTCTGAATTTAATACTCTTCTAATTTTTACGGAGTCCAATCAAATGAAAACCATGCGTGCTGTAGTAGCAGGAACGGTAGGGGCTGGCAAATCTACTCTTGTGAGAACGCTCAGTGAAATTGAAGTGGTAGACACAGATCGTACTGCCACTGATCAAACCACACTCTTGAAGCCAAAAACCACTGTTGCCCTGGACTTTGGCAGGCTGATACTTGCTCCCAACATGGATTTGCATATCTACGGCACTCCGGGTCAGGCTCGCTTTGATTTCATGTGGGAGCTTTTGATTCAAAATGCTCATGGTTACATTCTGCTAGTCGCAGCCCATCGCCCTAATGATTTCCAGTACGCTCGTGAAATTATGTCATTTATTAACGAACGTATGCAAATTCCGATGGTGATTGGGTTAACCCACATGGATTGTCCGGGGGCACTCTTTCCGGAGGAGATTATGATGACTCTGGGTTACAACATTCACGATAAAAATCGTCCTCCAGTTGTGAACATTAATCCGCTCGATCGCACTTCTGTCCTTGAAGCGTTAGTTGCCTTGATGGCTGCCATGATTGCAGAGAGTAACGTACATCTCTCCTGCACGCTTTAAAAAAGTAAGCTGTCGTGCTGACAATTTCCCTATCGGCAGGAAAGGGGAAGGGGAAAAGGTCAATCAATCAAGCCTTTCACTTTTTTACCCTCGCCCGATCAAATGCAAAGTATATGCACAACAGCTAATCAATCATGTACCAATGTTGATGATTGTGGCGACACGACAAGCCACTGGAGCAAGAAATGGTTGGGGATAAACCAAAGTATGAACTGCACTTCCACGCCAGTGTGCCAAGTGCTGTCGTTCGGGACTACAAAAACGTTACACAGCTTTTTCAAGAGAGTTTGGCTCAATTAGCTGTTGTGCCCTTGCATCAGCTTCCTGCCGATTTGACTGATTTCACAGGTCGTCAAGACGAATTAGAGCAGGTAATGGCATGGCTGCAACCCACACCAGCAAGGACAAGTTCTCCAAACCGAACTCAAAAGGCGATCGCAGCGATCGCAGGTATGGCAGGTGTGGGCAAATCCGTTTTGGCTATTCATGCTGCCCATCAATTAACGCCTAGCTTCCCAGATGCTCAACTTTATGTCAACCTGTGCGGCAGTGACAGCCAACCCTTAGAACCAACGGAGGTATTGGTTGGCTTTTTGAGGGCTTTGGGGGTAAATGATCAGCCGATACCTGAAGATCTAACTGAGCGAGCAAAACTCTATCGTTCTCTCCTATCCGGCAAGCGAGTCTTGGTACTACTGGACAACGCCCACGACGAGGCTCAAATACGTCCTTTGCTGCCAAATAACTCTTCCTGTGCGGTTCTGATTACCAGCCGCCGACGCCTAACGATCTTGGAGGAAGAGACTTCCCTCGACTTAGGTGTGATGAAAGAACCGGAGGCGCTGGAACTGCTACAGAGCTTGATAGGGGGAGAACGAATTCAGCCTGAACTGGAAGCGGCAAAAACCATTATCGATCTTTGTGGTCGGTCTCCTCTTGCCATCCGTATTACTGGCGGGATACTTCAAAATAAACTGGAGTGGCAACTAGAACAATACACTCATCAGTTAGCTCTAGAGCGGCAACGCATCGCCCAACTGCGCTTAAGCCACTTGGATGTCCGTTCCAGCTTTGCTGCTAGCTGCGAACAACTCGATGCCACCTCGTCTCGTCTGTTTCGTTTTTTGGGACTGCTGAGGGGAGCTAACTTTTCACCCACTATCGCCGCCGCCCTCCTAGAGACTGAACCGGCTACCGCCCTTGCTTCTCTAAACTGTTTAGTTGATGCCCAACTGCTGGAGTCTGCCAGTGGAGGACGCTACCGTCTCCACGATTTGGTTCGCCTCTTTGCCAAAGAGCAATTAGCTCAAGAAGAACCGGCTGAGGCACGGCAGGCGGCTCGTCTCAGGGCGGCTCTTTGGTATCTTGAAGCCTCTAAGATGATGAATCTGGCCCTCAAGTCGGAGACTCGTCACCCATTAGCCCAAGCTCTAGTAGAAGGCAATAATCCATCCTTAGAGGTAACAGAGCAGAACTGGTTTTCCGGCGCTCTGAACTGGTTCCAATTAGAGCGGATCAACCTCTTGGCCTCTTTAGAATGGGCTTACCAAGCTCACGCCTGGGATATCGTGGTATCGCTTGCCCATAATTTAGTTAACTTCTTTAATACCTACGCCTACCACGCAGACTGGGAACGGACTCACTTATTAGCCTTAGAGGCAAGCCGCAAGTTAGCCACGTCATCTGACACCAACGCGGCAACCTCGCAACAGGGAGAAGCTCAAACCCTAACAAATCTGGGCAATGTGTACGCGTTGCAAAATGAGTGGGAAAAATCCCGTGATTGTTACGAGCAGAGCCTAGTTCTTTTTAGCGATTTAGGAAACCATATTGAAGTGGCTAAGGCAATGGGTAACTTGGCTAATGTTTACTCTCAACTGAGTAACTGGGACAAAGCCAGGGAGTACTACGAGCAAAGCTTAATCCTCTTCATTGAGTTGGGAGAGCATTACGCAGAAGCTCAAACCCTAGCCAATATGGGAATTCTCCAGCTCAAACAAAACCACGAGGAAGAAGCTGGAGCGTTGTGGCAGCAAGCGCTCCAAAAATTGTCTCCAGACTTGCCTAAGTCCAAACGGGTAGTAGAGTGGATCAAGTCCATTCACAAGCCAAACTCCGTGGCGTCTGAGAAAACACCTAATACTGTTAGTTCTAGCGAGGTACACAGTCTAGCTACTCCGGAGAAGTTAGCGGAAGCCGCAAAGCCAAGTGAGCCACTGCAACCCTTAGCAGATACAACGTTAGCGCAGGAGAATGGGGTAGCATCTCAGGAGCGCAACAATGAGCATTCTCAGCGCCGAGGTTTCTATGTCTTCGCTATTGTTATCTTCGGGTTTGCGATCGCCTTTTTGATGCGACTCGTGATCAGATGATGTGGACAAGAAGACGAATATGCGATCGATTTTTCTATAGCTAAAACGAGTACATCACGGTAGAAATCCTTAAGCCCTTCCTACGCTTAGAAGACGTGGGAGGAGCTGTTTCTTGCTAAGCTTAAGCTCATCCCCTGATGCTCAGTGCAGGGGATGCAAGTGTCATTGACTTCTTGCAGAAGTCGGGAACTCCTTAATGAGGAACGGGGAACAGTAGACAAGAATTGACGCAAACAGCATCAAAAAATACTTTTGCAAGAGATCTATTGTCATTAGTTGTTTTAGTTTTTTATATAACTAAACAATATGAAACTTAATCTAAGAAATAGACAATCATAAAACATAAATGCTAAAACATTAAAAGATGAATTCAAGGTCATCCTCCTAAAGGATGATGTTTATAGGCTAAATATAAACATTCATGAATTCATATAATCTCGCCTAAAAAGTAATGGATTTATGTTAGAAAATCAGACTGCATTACGTCAAGAATTGGGAGACTTCAGTAGCGTTATATTTCTGAAGGGGATTGTCATTGGTTTAGAAGAATCTCTGGGTGAAAAAACCGCTGGAATTGCGTTGATGGCTGCGGGGCGCAATCAAGGTAAAAAGCTAGCTGAAGAACTAGATTTAGTTAACAATGGTACGTATTTTTCTCTCGAAGAAATCCAAGGCAAGACCAATCATATTCTAGGCAAAGAGGGAGCTCGTCTTTGCTTAATCGACAAGATCGAACAAGAAAGAGACTCCTACAAAGTCTATACCAAAGAAACCTTTTGCTCTTCGGGAGAAGGAGAAGGTTCATCACGAAAGTGTACCTATACTTTAGGGATAATTCAGGGATTCTTAGAAACTTTCTTGGGTAAGCGCTTGCGGGGGCAACAAAGCGAGTCTGTCTTGCGTGGTGGTACTCATGATGTTTTGGAATTTACCATACTAGGTTAAGCACCGTACTAAGTTAAGTACAGAAAAAAGCCCCTCTAGCTCATCGTTCAATTAAATAAGCATTCAGGAACAATTAAGTTTATGGTACTCAATTTCAATAATTAGTCAAGAGCTTACCAATCCGAATGCTATTAAAAATAATTAATTGCCCTAGAGGATATTTTAAGCGGTGCATCTCTGCTTTTTTTCCTAATTTTCATTTTTGTTGACACTCCCCCTTTTAGAAAAAGGCGGATTCTATAGAACTCATATTCCATATATCCTGAGAGAACCACTCTAAGTGTCCTTCCAGGTTCCCACTCCTCAACGGAGAGCTATTACGAGCGCTAGGTTGTCTCTGTTTAGACGTGGGTAAGATGAGCTTAACGATTGGCGTACTCAGGACAGTATTGATTTACTGCTAAAGAGTGGATGATTTGCTGTCTTGCCGCCTCGCTAGAGGAGGAGTTGTAAGACGCTAAAGCTTGTCTGCGCGTTGACGCAGCTTGTTGTCCACCAAACTTGAGGACTCGACAAGTTGTTTTTGCGGCTGCGATCGCACTATCTTTATTGCTATCGGCATAGCGGTTCAGTTCCTGCCTGACGTTTGCTGGATAATTCTGCGTCATGGAGCGAAAATTTGTGATAAATCCCGCTTTGGGAGAGAGTGGGGTTGTGGGGGCAGCCTTGACGCACCAAGCGGAAAGGTCAATGATCGTTCCATCCTGCTGGCGCAAGTAACAGGGAGTGTCAGGTTCTTCTGGGAGTTGTGCGATCGCGCCTTGCACAGTGGAGGCGATCGCTGGAGTAGATAAGAGACAAGCCAGAGAAAGTATCGCACTATACAAAATCACAGCACTTTTCATAAGTATTTCCAATAGGCATTTGTTTTGTAAAGTCTATCAATCTTCTTATTGACTAATTCTTAAAGAATTGTAGCTGTCTCTTTGACTCACAATCACATCACGTTATACTTCCCCCTATTAGTTTATTTAAAGAAAATTCTGGCGAACTGGCAACATTGGAATCAGTTCATAAGCCAGAATTCCGAATTAAAGTTGCTGACCCAACTTTAACTTAATAGACATACAGATACCGAACTAGTTTGGCACTATTTTCAATAGGTGCTTAAGTTAGTTTGTGGTTGAGCTGAAACTTATCTCATTTTTCGAGTGAGATTAGGTAGTTATGGCGTGATTTTTAGTTATTAAGCCGAGGTAGCAATTTGACCATAACCCTTTAGCATAGAGCTTTTTAACAAGCTTTATTGAATAAAAACGAACAGCTAAGTAGATAAAACGTAGGTAGGGTAAACAGCCCAAATCGAGAACCGGAAAAAGCCTAAAGCTCTCAATTGTTTATGCTTTGAGCTTTTATTCGGAGTTTTGAGTTGGAATTTTTAATATACCCGCGATTAATTAAAGCTACTTAATTAACAACTTGCACCTAAAAGGTATGCAGGTTAATTACAAGTACGACGATATGAAGCAGTTTTTAGGGAGCATATATGCGTTGGCATCAGAGGAGACTCCTCTTTGTCCTGATTCTTGTAGCTAGTTTAGTTGCAATCTTGCTATCGAATCTTTTGATGAAGCCGCAGGCAAGTTTGGCAACTGACCCTTATCTCCAACCTGCTCCAACTCAGCAGATAGGTAACTACGACTACTTCGGCAAATCGCTTATCCCTCAGGAAGCAGCGCAATTAGTCAGCCAGCAAGGACTTAGTCCAAGCGATCCAGTCTCTTATCAACGAATTGGAGCCGTCAAGATCACCCAAGAATTACTCAATCGCGGTGAAGACCTATTCTTCAATCGCAAGATTGGCGACACATTCGGTCTTCAAAGAGTCTTTGGTTTCGGGTTAGGGATTACTCGCATCGCACCGGAACTGGTTAAGGCAATGGTTAACTTACAGGGTCAACCGACCAGCAACTTGAAAATCACACTTCAAAAAGATTTAAAGATAGGAAGTCGGGCATTTCCCAAGGGAATGGTTGTGCCGACAGGTCTTGATGTAGAAAAGGGAGCCGTTTTGCCTGTAGGCTTAAAGCTAACGGGTGACCTTACCTGTGCAGTTTGTCATGCCGTTGTATCTCCGACTGGTCAACGCCTCAAGGGAGTACCCAACGGCGATTTAGCCATTCCCTTGTTGATTGCTCTGGCACCGAATTCAGCAGCAGGCTTTGCTCGTTTGAACCTCAACCCCCTTGACCCTCAATACCAAGGCAATGGCAAAACCATTATTAATAGTCAGGGTCAAACGGTAAAATTACCCGACCCCCAGAAGTTTGAGGCGGCTTTTGATGATGCAGTACTCGATGTGCCTTGGGGTAACTTTGAGAGTTCACCCGATACTATCAATAACACCACTCAAATTCCTAGTGTGTTCACGTTTAAGAGTGGCCCATACCTGCCTGATGGACAGTTTGCCGTTGGGCCCTTTGGTGGACTTACTGCTCAGACAAATTCAGTTTACTCCTCTGAAATCAACCTGCTAGCAGGAGCTCAAATTAGTGCTGAAACGATCGGTATCGATCCTGAAGTTTATTTGGGTACTGCACTTCAAAACGCTCCCGATCCGCGCCTGCGATTACCATCTGGCCCCCCCGTCAAACCTTCGGAGTGGCTGCGTAAGGTTGCCCCAAACCTGAATCAAGCAGAGCTAGAAGACCAAATTCCAGCCCCCGGCACAGGCACTTATCCGAAGCTTAAACCCAGCCTTTTCACCTACAACGGTCTTGTTCTCAGTCCTAACACCAACTCCCTCGATCGCGCCAAGGGCCCGTTCTTATTCGCGATGAATGCCATATCGGCCTGGGAAAATAGCCTAGTGCCGCCGCCCAATAAAACCCCTGAAAACCAGCAAGCACTAGCTAATGGTTCCGTTGAGCGGGGTGCCCAAATCTTCAAGCAAGCTAACTGTGCCACCTGTCACATTCCACCGTTCTTTACTGACAACAAAATTCATCCGCTCAGTACAATTGGCACAAATTCAGCTCGCGCCGAGTCCCGCATTGCCCTCAATGAGTTGTTAGTAGCACCGAAGCTCTACACCTTGAATACTCCCGTTCCTCCTCCAGCAAATGCTGAAGTCCTAAACGTACCCACAGATGGTATTTCTGCTAGCCCAACCACGCTACCCAATGGATTATTGCCAGATGGAGGTTACAAAACCCCCTCCTTACGGGGACTGTATCTCAGCGCACCCTATTTGCATGATGGTGGAGTAGCCGTAAGAGCAGGAGCGATTCAAGTTACAGGTAGTGGTGCTCAAGTGGTTGACCCCACAGGTTTAGGATTGACTGGAACACTCAGCCAAGGAATACCACCGGACAGCGCCAACAGCTTGCGTGCTCTGCTCGATCGCACCCTTCGGGCTAACGTGATTGCCGCCAATCAATTAAATCCCTCCTTAGTGCGGAGTAACCTTGATGGCACAGGACATAACTTCTATGTCGATCAGACAGCAGGTTATTCTGTAACTCAGCAGACAGATTTGATTAACTTCTTGCTGGCACTAGACGATAATCCCGCTCAATTTTAGCCCTTCAACACACAGGCGCTTGTAGGGGAGTTAGCGTTAGCGAGTCTTCGAGCGTCAGCGGTAGCGATAGCAAAGCGTTAGCGACGAAGGAGCGTCGGAACGAGCGTCAGCATTTGGGCGACTCGCTTAGTTAAAAGACCAAAAGTTTAGTATCCAAATGCAACGCTAGAGCCTTAACGAAACGAAAAGTGTTTCTTGAGAGCCTCCCGTTAACTGGAATGCGGATAACGGGAGTTAACTGTTGTTGATAGGAAAAACTCTAGGCTAAGCTACAGCAAAACGGCATAGCTGAGGGACTGGCATCATATGGCAAATGCAGAACATCTAGCATTACTCCAGCGAGGCATTGCTGCCTGGAATGAATGGCGGGAACACACTAACAACTGTGAAATACTCATCGACCTGATGGGAGCCAACCTTAGTGGGTTAAACCTCAGTCAAGCCAACTTGAGCAGGGCTAACCTCAGTGGAACAGATTTGAGTGGGGTAAACCTGAGCAACGTTAACCTCACAATGGCTAACCTCAGTGAAGCTAACCTGAATGATGCTGATCTAACAGGTTCAGACTTGAGGATGGCTAACCTCAGGATGGCCAACCTGAGTGGAGCAAATCTTAGTGAAGCCGATTTAACAGGAGCTTACCTGACTTTAGCAAACCTGAATCAAGCCAACCTCAGTCATGCTAATTGCAGTGGAGTGAATTGCCGGATGGCATATCTCGGTGACACCAACCTCAGGGGAACTAACTTTAGTGAAGCCAACTTGAGCGGAACACTGTTAGTAAACAGCGAAGCCCTAAATACTAACTTCAAAAAAGCTATATTCACTGGAGCTTGTTTGCAAGATTGGATAATCGACAGCACGACAACACTTGACTATGTCATGTGTGACTATGTTTATCTAAAACCCAATCAACAGGAACGCCGTCCTATCAGTGGAAATTTTGCAACTGGGGAGTTTCCTCGGCTGTTTGGCAGGGCTGCAAATCCTGCTGAAATGATGGTTTGTGTTGAAGCGAATGCCGTTGAAGCTTATCAAATCAATAGCGACTCACCAAGCTCCACTTTGCAACCAGAAACGGTTCCGGTGAGGGTTCCTGATACTGTGAATACGCTTCAGGTTAATCCGATAGACTCTAACTTGCAAAAGACTACCTTGCAAGCAGAAACCGTAGTGAGAGTTCCTGATGCCGTCGATACAGTTCCGGTTGATCCCATAGGGAAGACTATCCCAAGCTCTACTTCACAACAAGACTTAGTTAATGTGGCAGCAGAAATTCAGCAGCTTTTAGAATTAGGGCAGATTTATCCAGCCACTACTCCCATTGAAAAGCTAATAGTCGTTTTAGATGTAGTCCGGCAGATTGAGCGTAATCCGACTCTGAAAGTCAGAATAGTAAATGCTCTGAGCGAAACCGATTCTGAAACCTTGAAGGCGTTAATTGACAATCCTCTTACCAATATCTTTTTCGCGGCTGTAGAAGATTGGAACTTTTAGCTTCTAGGCAGCAGCTTTACTGCTTTGGGTCGCTGGCTCTAAGCTTGTATTCGATGAGAGATATCCATCTTCCATGTGAACGATGCGATCGGCAATATCGAGAATGCGATTGTCGTGAGTTACCATCAAAATCGTGCAACCTTGCTCCTTTGCTAAGCGCTGCATCAGTTCGACTACATCTCGACCCGACTTTTTATCGAGTGCGGCTGTAGGTTCGTCGGCTAACACTAATTTGGGATGACTCACCAACGCTCGTGCGATCGCAACTCGTTGTTTTTGTCCCCCAGATAAGTCATCCGGGTAGTAATCGATGCGGTTCCCCAACCCCACCGCTTCCAGCATTTGAGCCGCTTTCGCTGCCATCTCCTTCACGGGAATGTTGTTGTGCAGTTCCAACGACATCTGCACATTCTGTCGCGCTGTCAAGCTTTTGAGTAAATTGTGCGCTTGAAAAATATAGCCAATGTTGCGACGCACTTCTACTAATTGGTTTTGTGTCGCCCCGCACAGTTCTTGATTTAAAATTTTCAGGCTACCTTCTTGTGCCGATCGCAACCCGCCAGCCATCGTTAGCAAAGTAGTCTTTCCTGAACCAGACGGCCCAGTCATAATCACAATTTCACCCGGATAAATATCTAGGTTAATATCAAATAATGTCTGCTTCCGTAACTTTCCTTGCCCGAAGTAGTGGTTGAGATTTTTGATACTAATAACTGGGTTTGGTAACATAATCGTTGGGATGATACTAGGTATTGAGGAGAATTTAGGAGTCAGAATACAGAATACAGAAGAGGTTTAGAGGAGGATTCAATCACCGTCATTATGTGAGCCGCTTCACGCGCCAGGGCTTCTAACCCTTTTTAATTCATCCATCGGAGGAGGCTCCTGACTCCTATCTCCTGACTTCTGAATTCTTTTCGTTGACTAATGACCAATGACTAATAACCAATGACCAATGACGAATTAAAAAATATCTGCGGGGTCTGCCGATTGTAACTTACGCATAGCGATCGCACCGGAAATGACACACATGATAATTGTCAAAATTAAAACCTGCATCGCTCTCAAAGACGCCATAAATAAAGGTAAATTGGTAGCATTACGGGTGAGAGCATACAACCCTGTGGAAAGACCAATCCCAGGAATAAAACCCAGAATCGACAAAATCAACGCTTCTTGAAACACAATGCCCAGTAAATAGAGGTTTTTGTAACCCATTGCTTTGAGGGTGGCGTATTCGGCAATATGGTCGGCAACATCGGTGTAGAGGATTTGGTAGACGATAATCACACCGACGATAAATCCCATCATTGTCCCTAAGCTAAAAATAAAGCCGATCGCAGTATTCTTTTGCCAATACTCTTTTTCATAATTAATCAATTCTTGCTTGGTTAAAACCCTGACATCATGGGGTAATGTCGCTTGTAATGCAGCTTGAGTTTGGTTGAGGTCGGCACCGGGTTGAAGAGTGATTAAACCGATACTGATACCTTCTGCATTCCGCCGGGGAAATAAACGCAGGAAATTCAAGTCACTGGTAATCAGACTGCCATCAGCACCAAAAGATGCTCCCACACTAAACAAACCAACGAGGTTAATTTGGCGATCGCTTAATTCTGTAGTGACACTCTTCCCTTGGTTAATTTGCACGATCGCTTGTTGGTAGTCCCCCCTAGAGGCTTGGTCAAACAGCAGTGTATCGGGTACCTTAATAGCGTCTAGATGCTGATTGACTTCCGGTAAATTAAACACCGATTTTTGGGGGTCGAAACCCATGACTAAAATTGCCGTCTTGCGACGAGTTTGGGGGTTTTTCCAATCGGTAAAGTTGATATAGAGAGCATCGGCCGACTTCACCCCAGTCACACTCATCGCTTGGTACAGGCGACGACGAGGGAAGGTTTGCATATTCATCAGGTTACGAGCTTGGGGGTTAATTAATACCAAGTCGGCACGAAAATTTTGATGCATCCGGGTAGTGCTGTCATACAGTGCGGATTGGAAACCCAATTGCATAAACATGAGGATATCTGCAAAGGCAATTCCCGCTAGCGCCACCAAGAGGCGAGGTTTTTCGCGAGTCAGTTGTAACCAGGATAGAGGAATTTTGCGGTTTAACATAAACGATTACCCTTCACCTTTTGGGGAATAGACCGGTCTTGAAAATCGGTTGAAGGTTAGAAGGTTGAAAGTTAAAGATTTTCATCTGCGTTCATCTGCGTACCCTTCGGGAAGGCTTACGCCTATATCTGCGGTTCATCAACTCAAATCAGTATTTTTGCAAGAAGCCTAATGATTTAACTCGATCGCTACTGTGACTTGTGAATTGGTCAGATGAGCAACCTTCTGCGTTGCAGCTGCATTGAGGCGGATTTTCACCTCAACCACTCTAGAATCAATATCTGCTACTGGGTCGGTGTTGAGGACATCTTTTTTGCGAACTTGCAAACCAATTTCGTCTACCGTTCCGGCTAATTCCCCGCTAAACGCACGGCTCGTAATTTGGGCGTTTTGACCGAGACGCACTTTACTCACATCACTTTCATAAACCTCGGCAACCACATACATCTGATCGGTTTGACCCATGTCTGCAATCCCATCCGTTTTGATGACTTCCCCAGGCCAAGCGTAAATATTTAAAATTCGACCATCTCTCGGCGCTTTCACATACGCTAGATCAAGGTCAGCTTGCGCCCGTTTAACGGCTGCGATCGCACTATTTACCTCTGCTTGTGCTGCCTGCACATCTACAGGACGAACCTCTGCAATTCGGGTAAGGGTCGCTTGGGCTTCTTTGATCTGTTCCTGCCGTGCTTGTTTGACTCGATTCAGGTTGGCTTCGGCTTCATTAAGTTGCTGTTGCACAGTATCGAGGGCTAAGCGCTTGCTGTCACGGTTCGAGGCAGAAATTGCACCAGCTTGGTAGAGCGATTCATAGCGTTGATATTCAGTTTGGGCATTGCGTAACTCGGCTTCTAAACGAGCAACCGTTGCGGTTTGAGCGGTAATTTCTCCCTGTTGTTCTGCTTGGATACGAGCAATACTTGCCTTTTGAGCATTAATCTCCCCAGTTTTTGCTCCCGCTTTCACTTGCTCCAGACGCGCTTGGGCAACGGTAACTTGTTCTTTGGCTTGTTCTAAAGCAGCGAAAAAGCGATCGCGCGAATCAAGGATAGCCACCACTTGCCCAGCACGCACTTTATCCCCTGGTTTCACCAACAGTTGAGCGACTCGATTCCCCTCTGCTGAAGTGGGGGCAGACAGTTGTATAACTTCACCACGAGGCTCCAAACGCCCTAAGGCAGTCACTTTCGTGATCTCAGGAATAGCGGCAGGAGCAACAGCGGCGGGTTGCTCAGTGGAGTGAAAGGTTTTCAGTCCGTAGACAAGAGTTCCACCTGCGGCTAAAGTGGCGATTATCGCCAACACAACAGTCCATTGCACCCTTGGCTTTAACCCGTTGGATAGGCTTTCTTGGTTAATCAGTTGCATCGTTAATCGCTCCTTCGTGTCAGTCGCACTCTAGAAATTCAATGCCTTAGAGTTATGAATAAGATTCTTCTTTGTAAAAGTGCTACCCCAGTTGATTCACTCTTGTGTTCATACTGGATATAGGGAAGCCTGTTACTTGGTGTCAGCTTTTCGCTACTGCTTGTAATTTAAGGGTTAGGAACAGCTTTCCGCAGTGACTAATAGCGTCAAAACATTGACCAAACGTGCCACTCTGATGACTGACCTCAAGTTAGTTTGAACACAAGCTCCAATGCCTTATACTGTATGGCTCAAGTTAGTGCAGGGTATTCTGAATGCTGCCGAGAAGGCTAACTTAAAGACGGACGCCTTGCTCAGCGCGATCGCACTCGACCCCTCTATTCTTGAGGAAACCGATGCGCGAATTCCTCAAGAGAAACTCTATGCCCTGTGGCAGGAAATTACCCGCAGTTCTAACGATGAGGCGATTGGATTACGTTTAGCCCAGTTAGCTGAACCGGCCCTCTTGGATGTCGTTGGCTACGCTGCTTATAGCAGTCCTAACTTAGGTGAGGCCTTGTCGCGAATTATGCGCTACAGCCGATTAATTCACGAAGGAGCAAAGTGG
>JBFLZA010000058.1:0-20229 GCA_040756535.1 Cyanobacteriota bacterium | reverse complement strand
GTCAGCCTCATTAGCGACAGATAACAGAGCATCTGTATGGGTTAATGAATAATTAACCCCCACATTGCTGTCAGAAAGGTTGATTAATGAATTGTCACTATTAGCCCAAGCAACTGTGAAGGAAAAAAGCGCTATTCCTAGTAATAAAAAATAGAGAAGTTGGTGCTTACGAAATAATTTGAGTTGAACTTTTGACCAGAATTGTCGTCCTACCATGTATTTTTTGCACAGTAAAATCGCCTGACTCTTGAAACTTTGGTCAGACCTAACTTATATAGAAAAGCCTTTGGACAACTCTAAATTAGTGATTAGTCATTCATTATAGAAGACTGAACGATAGCAGCCCTGAGTGCCTACTGGATGGGAGAATCGAGCGCAAAGTAAAGATAAGATGTACTTTACCCTAAATTTCTCATAAATTGATTTTTAGCGTTAGATTAACTTTAAAGATGACTCAAACGTTACAAAATTACTGTATAAAAAATGCCCATGTGCCGTTTTCCGTACTCGTAGGGGGTGACTGGGCACCAAATCGGGAGGGATTATGCTTAGTGGATTTGGAAATCGCGCAAGGGGTTATCGCACAGATTGTACCCGCCGGAACTTCTACCGCTAGTGATACCCAAGCGATTGATTGTCGTAAAGGGCAGGTGTGGCCTTGTTTTGTGGATATGCATACCCATTTGGATAAAGGTCACCTTTGGGAACGATCGCCTAATCCCGATGGTAGCTTCCCCAGTGCCCTGGAAACAGCAGGGGCAGATAGGCAAAAATACTGGAAAGCAGAAGATGTCTACCGCCGCATGGAATTTGGCATTAAGTGCAGCTACGCCCACGGCACCAAAGCCATCCGTACCCATCTCGACGCCTATGGGGAACAGGCAGAAATTAGTTTTGGGGTGTTCAAAACCCTGCGGCAAAAATGGGCGGATAAAGTTACCTTACAATCCGTGCCTATTGTGAGTTTGGATTATTACCAAACCCCTGAAGGCATTGCCTTAGCGAACCTCGTTGCCGAAGTGGGCGGTATTTTGGGGGGTGTGGCTTTTATGAATCCTGACTTAGATGCCCAACTCGATATTGTATTTTCTCTGGCAAAAGAACGGGGTTTAAACCTCGATTTCCACACGGATGAAAACGACGACCCCGATTCGATTTGTCTACAAAAGGTAGCAGAAACTGCCCTACGCCACAATTTCACTGGGCAAATTGTCTGTGGTCACTGTTGTAGTTTAGCGGTTCAGGAAACAGAGGTTGTAGAAAAAACGCTGGATTTAGTGAAGCAAGCAGGGATTGGCATTGTCAGCTTACCCATGTGCAATCTCTACTTACAAGACCGGGAATTGGGTCGAACACCGAGATGGCGAGGAGTGACGTTGTTAAACGAAATCAAACAACACGGCATTCCTGTTACTGTTGCTAGCGATAATTGCCGCGACCCATTTTATGGCTTTGGCGACCATGATGTGTTGGAAGTCTTTACCCAATCCGTAAGAATTGCTCATTTAGATATGCCCTATGGGGATTGGCCGAGTGCAGTTACCAAGACGGCTGCTGATTTAATCGGTTTGCCCAATATGGGACGAATTGGGGTAGGATTACCTGCTGATTTAATTTTGTTTAAGGGACGCAGCTTTAGTGAACTGTTGTCTCGTCCTCAGCATGACCGAATTGTGATTAGAAACGGTAAACCGATTGATACAACTTTACCGGATTACGCAGAACTCGATGATGTCGTGAGTAGGGTGGGTTAGATGTAGCCGTAAGATCAAATGTTGAAATAAGCAGATGAGCGGTAGGGGCTCACTTTATGGAGCAGCTTTGGGCAATACTAAAAACTTAACATCAAACCCCGCCCTTACAGGTTTTATTGGATAGAACTTACCAGATACCTGTTATTCCAACGACTGTAAGAACAAAACTCCAATTAACTTTATGAGATGACAAGATTCCCTCACGATCAATTTGCCAAGCAGTACCTCAAGGAGTTGTTAACGCCTCTAGGTGAGGTGGAAACGAGTCGCAAAGTATCGGGGGAAGTCCGCGAGATAGATGTTTGGTTTGTACCTGCACCTCATACAGAAACAGATGCCCAAGTGTTAGGTTTATTAGGACGCTTTGCCGCTAATCCCTGTCTTATAGAACCTTTCCGCAATGCAGCAACTCCAATGGAGATTCGCAGTTGCCTGAGTAAGTTATTCGATGTTTATGCCCAATTAGAGCGTCAAGCTAACCGGAATAACACTCGCATTCAGGAGATAGATTTACCTCGTTTATGGATTCTTTCTCCTACAGCTTCTGTGGCAATATTGGAGGGATTTAGAGCTAGACTAGATGAAGAGAACTGGTTACAAGGGGTTTATTTTTTAGGGGAGTTACTAAAAACAGCCATAGTAGTAATTCACCAATTACCTCGCACCCAAGAAACTCTCTGGCTCAGACTCCTGGGTAAGGGGAGAGTGCAAAAGCAGGCGATCGCTGAAGTAAGGGCGCTGCCCAATGATCATCCATTACGTTCAAATGCACTGGTATTACTGAGTAATTTGCTGGCTAACTTACAAAGTAGTGAAAACTTAGACGAAGAAGATAGGGAGTTGATTATGGAATTAAATCCACTTGTTGTCCAATGGCGGGAAGAAGCTATAGAGCAAGGTATTCAGCAAGGTATCCAGCAAGGTATTCAGACGGAGCGCCGCACGTTGCTGGAAAACTTGCTAAGATTTCGCTTTGGCTCATTAGATGATGAACTCATAGCGATTATTGAGCCTTGGGTAGGGTTGCCAACGGAAGAATTTACGAGTCTGGTGCTGCAATTATCTCAGCTATCCCGTGAGGAATTGTTAACTCGTTTTGAACAAGAGGGTTGACGGCACTTTATCCGTTTAATCTGCGTGAATCGATTTCCCAATTCTTGCTTCCTTTGCAGCCACCAGACCAAGAACCTGTTGTTAATCTATCTTTAATCTTGAGACAGGTTTACCAAGAAGCAGCCCTAAACCTTGCTATTGATTATTCACAACAACCTGCACCACCGCTTTGCGAGCGCGATTTTCAGTGGGTGCAGTCTTTGATGGAAGTTTAGGACAAAGTGTTTTAGGTTCGGTCTATCCAGCGCTTGGCACGGTCTTTAAGGTTTTCCTTCGTGTGTTCGGCTGTAGCTTGTGCCTGCTTCATTTGACCTTCTGCCTTCAATCGGCGGTTGCCTGTCAATGCGCCAACCGCTTCCTCTAACCTTCCTTCAAGATTTTTGACCATAGCCTGGATTCGATTCCCAACACTCATCTTGCTCTCCTTTACCGATTAAGGTTGGCTTTAAGTTCTTAAAGGTCTAAGCAGCGAAATTATAATCATAATAACTGTTTATCAGAGCAATTTCATCTTCCTTAAGGACAGACAATGGAACTTTAGGCCGGTGGATCTAGCCGCACGAGGAACATTTCCGCCTAGAACCTGGAAACGAAAGAATTCTGTATGTTTGGGCTTAGGATAATACCGATGGTTCAGCGTTCACAGAAATCAGGAAAAACATACCGATACCACACCGCAGCCATGCAGACTGGGTTGCAAAGCAGAGTGATACGGAGTTGCATTCAAAGAGATAACTTTCTCTCCCCCAGCCCCCCCAGCTTCCCCAGCTCCCCCAGCTCTTGCTATCTACTACGTTTGAACGCAACTTGGTATGAATTGGTGTCACATATCTTCAAGAGTGCCGGAGGAGTCAGCCATTGCCAAAACCATTGCATCAGCTCTCCCCAGATGAGAAATTATAGATGCATTGAGTCAGCAATCTGCTTTCCTAGCTGCCGGAGAACTTGCCAATGCACTACCATCTCAAATCTCTCAGCCTTGCCACGGCTACTCTACTACTTTCGCTCTTCACTCCCCTTTTACCGCTTACCTGGAAATTTGAGCCTCTAGTTGTTCAAGCACAAACACTTGAACAGCAAGAACCTGGGGCAGAGAGGTGGTATTTAGAAGCTTACCAACTATTGCTCAAAGGCGACTATCCAGAAGCATTAAATAAACTCCAGCAGCATTTAGTTACCTTCAGAAAAAAAGGCGATCGTGCGAGAGTTGGCGCTGTCCTCACCTGTATTGGGATGGTTTACAGCAACATGGGGCAGTATACTCAAGCCTTAGAATACTCCCAGAACGCTTTAGCTCTCCTCAGAGAAGTTAGTAATTTGCCTAATGGCGATTCCCTGCGGGATAGCTCCGCTTCACGCTCTACTGCCCGCACCTGGGAAGGGAGAACCCTCTACAGTATGGGGTTAGTCTATGGCTCTATAGGAGAATATACTAAAGCCCTAGAGTACTCACAGCAAGCATTGGCGATCAATAGAGAAGTTAGCGATCGCCTTTGGGAAGGGAGAACCCTCAACAGCATTGGAGGAACATACTACTACCTGGGAAAGTATCCCAAGGCCTTGGAGTTCTTTAAGCAAGCCTTAGCTATTTACAAAGAAGTTGGCAATCGCTTTGATGAAGGAAGAATCCTCAGCAACTTTGGCTTAGTTTCCCGCAACCTCGGCGAGTACTCTAAAGCATTGGAGTTTTTTGAGCAAGCCTTGGCTATTCACAAACAAATTGGCGACAGGGCAGCCGAAGGAACCAGTATCAGAAATCTGGGGCTAGTCTACCGTAACCTGGGACAATACCCCAAAGCCTTAGACTTCTTTCAAGAAGCCTTAGCCATTCACCAACAAATTGGCAATAAAGGGATGGAAGGGACAACCCTTAGCAATATAGGCGCAGTTTATTGGGATTTGGGACAGTACTCTAAAGCCCTAGAGTTGTTTCAGCAAGCCTTAGCCATTCGCACTGATATTGGTGACAAGGCAGGGAAAGGAGAAACCCTCAACAATATAGGAGCAGTTTACGATAAACTCGGACAGTACCCCAAAGCTGTGGATTTCTTTCAGCAAGCTTTAACGATTGCTAGAGAAATTGGCGACAAGGCAGGAGAAGGGGGAACTCTCAACAATATAGGGGCAGTTTACGACAAACTTGGACAGTACCCTAAAGCTGTGGATTTCTTTCAACAAGCTTTAGCGATTGCTAAAGAAATTGGCGACAAGGTGGGGGAAGGAACGACTCTGAACAATATCGGTTTTCTCTTAGATGCACAAAACCAGCCAGAGTTAGCAATTGTTTTCTTCAAGCAATCGATCAATGTTACAGAGGGAATTCGCAGAGATTTACGGGTACTACCTAAAGAGCAACAACAGTCATACACCGAAACCGTTGCAGATACATATCGTCGTTTAGCGGACTTGCTACTCCAACAAGACCGCGTCCTCGAAGCACAACGAGTCCTCGATTTGCTCAAAGTCCAAGAACTCGATGAGTACCTCCGCAATGTGCGCGGGAACGAACAAACACAAGAGGGAATTGATTACCTCCCCCAAGAACAACAACTGATCACACAGTACAACGCAAAACTCACTCAAGTTATTCAACAGGGTAGAGAACTAGAGCAATTGCAAGCTATCTTGAAGGAAAAGGGTGAGCTTACTCCAGAGCAAGACCAGAAGCGGCAAGAAATCGAAATTATTCAAGGGAAAACGCTTAATGAATTTCTCAGCTTGCTTGAAACTCCCCAAGTCATCGCCCTCGTCGCTAAACTCAATCGCACCACAAGCGGAGAAACTCTCAACCCCAGAGAATTAAGGCGATTGCAGGATGACCTAAAGCAACTTCAACAAGATGCTGTTCTTCTCTATCCCCTAATTCTCGAAGACCGCCTCGAACTCGTACTCGCCACTCCATACGCCCCTCCCATCCGTCGTCCCGTTTCGGTCAAACGCGAAGACCTCAACCGCGCTATTGCTGAATTTCGCTCTGCCTTGACTAACCCGAATGCAGATGCAACTAAACCCGCACAACAACTCTACACCTGGTTAATCCAACCCATTGAAGCCGCTCTCAAAGAAGCCAATGCCAAAACCATTATTTATGCACCAGACGGACAACTACGTTACATTCCCTTAGCTGCACTCTACGACGGTAACCAGTGGCTCGTGCAGAAGTACCGAGTTAACAATATCACAGCTCTCTCCCTAACCGACCTCAACAAGCAACCCCAACCCCCGAAAATCTTAGCAGGTGCCTTTAGTCAGGGAAATTATAGCTTTCAAGTGGGCGATCGCACATTCAACTTCAGAGGCCTGCCTTTTGCTGGCAAGGAAGTGGACACCCTAGCGGCAAACGTTCCCAACACCACCAAACTCATCAACTCAGACTTCAATCAAGACAACGTCAAAGCCATCATGAGTAAATACTCCATCCTCCATCTTGCCACTCATGCGGCTTTTGTTCCCGGTTTACCAGAGGAATCTTTTATTTTATTTGGTGATGGCGATCGCGCCAACTTCCGCGCTGTCGAACGCTGGAGTCTCACCAACACCGATTTAGTCGTCCTTTCTGCGTGTGAAACGGGAGTTGGTGGTAGGTTAGGAGATGGAAAAGAAATTCTGGGATTTGGTTACCTCATGCAAGAAGCGGGGGCAAGAGCGGCTATTGCCTCTTTATGGTCTGTTAACGATGGCGGCACACAAGCCTTAATGGATGCCTTTTATACCGCATTGGAAAATGGTACCACCAAAGCCGAAGCCCTCCGCCAAGCGCAAATTGCCCTGATTACGGGTGACTATACAGCTTTAGGCAAAGAGCGAGGTTTAGGCATCGAGCAACGCATCAATACTAATCTGCCGCAGAAAGTTGCTAACCAACTGGGCCATCCTTATTATTGGGCACCGTTCATCCTTATTGGTAATGGCTTGTAAGCGATTTTCAACTGAGCTCTTGCACCCGTCTCAAGTGAGCTTTTTATGGGGCAGGCTTTCCGGCCTACCCCACAAGAAAAATTATTAATTGTGGGATGGGCGTCTCGCCCGTTTTCGCCTGTGGTGCAAGATCTGAGTTCAACCTACAATTATCGCTAAAGAACAGGTGCAGCGATTGAGCGAGGAAAGCGGAAAATAGATTAAATTTCTCAAGCCTCTGGCTGTCTTCTGTAAAATCCAAAATCCAAAATCCAAAATCCAAAATCTAAAATCCAATGACCTCAACGACTTCTAAACCCGTTGATTGGAATGCGATCGCTTCTGAACTCGCTGGGATGGAACTGATTACCGAACCCACCCAGATTGCCAAGCTATCTCTAGACTACTACCATTTCAGCCCAATCCTGCAAACCCAACTCAGTGATAAGCGAGGCGATTTAGTTGTTCGTCCTGTTAATGAAGCCCAAGTCTTGCAAGTTGCAGCAGTTTGCGTTAAACACAAAGTTCCCCTCACCGTGCGGGGGGCAGGTACGGGTAACTACGGGCAGTGTATACCTCTTGATGGCGGCGTGATTCTCGATACCACGCGGATGAATGCCATTCGCTGGATTAAACCCGGATTAGCTTGTGTTGAACCTGGGGTGAAGTTGGCGGCATTTGACAAACAAGCACGAGAAATCGGTTGGGAATTGCGGATGGTTCCCTCAACTTACCGCACGGCAACGATTGGTGGGTTTATCGGTGGGGGTAGTGGAGGAATTGGTTCGATTAGTTACGGGGTATTGCGCGATCGCGGAAATCTCCATGCCGTTCGAGTCGTTACGATGGAAGATGAACCCCGTGTCATTGAATTACGCGGCGATGATGTGCAAAAAGTGAATCATGCCTATGGCACCAACGGCATTATCACCGAATTAGAAATTCCCCTTGGCCCTGCTTATCCTTGGGCAGAATTAATTGTCACCTTTGATGACTTCCTGACAGCAGCTCGATTCGGTCAAGCCTTGGGTGATAGTGATGGTTTAATCAAGAAACTTATCAGCATTCATTCATGGCCTATTCCTTCTTACTTTAGCGCTTTAAAAAGTTACCTTCCCGAAGGCAAGGCTTGTGCTTTATTAATGATTGCCGAATCTTGCCTGGAGCCGTTCCAAGATTTAGTTCGGGAGTATGGCGGCCAAATAAATTACCACAAAAGCGCTCAAGATGCCAGCAAAGGCACCAGCTTAGTAGAGTTCACTTGGAATCATACGACTCTACACGTCCGAAGCATTGATCCCAATCTCACCTATTTGCAAACATTCTTTTTTACCCTAGAGCGGGTGGAGCATTTATATCATCACTTTGGGGATGAGGTGATGATGCATTTGGAATTCCTGCGGGCGAATGGAAAAGCGATTCCCGCAGGCCTGCAAATTGTGCGCTATACCACTGAAGAACGTCTCAATGAGATTATTCGCTATCACGAAGAAAACGGTGCTTTGATTGCCAATCCTCACACTTATCTCTTGGAAGATGGAGGAATGAAAACGGTTGATATCGAGCAGCTTAAATTTAAGGAAATGGTTGACCCTTATGGCTTACTAAATCCTGGAAAGATGAGAGCATGGTCAGAAAGGGTAAAGGAACAAGGGTGAAGTGAGTTGAAGAGTGCACCCTACGGTAGGGGCACGATATTATCGTGCCCTACAAACGATTCAAAGAATGACGCTTCTCTAAAGCTTAAAGGCTACTACCATTGCTAAAAATAGGTGTGCAATGCTATTTAACTCTTGGCAATTTATTTCTCTGTTCCTACCGATTACAGTTGCTATCTTTTTTGGGGTTGGCAGACTGGGGAAACAAAAACTGGCAATTATCTGGCTAATTGCTGCTTCCCTATTTTTCTACGGTTGGTGGAACTCTGGCTACTTAAGCCTGCTAATCTTCTCAATCCTGTTTAACTACGCGGTGGGTTATATCCTGAGTCAGCCCTTGGCAATACCCTTGAGTAAAAAATGGATTCTGACTCTAGGCATTGCCATCAATCTGGTTCTAATTGGTTATTTTAAATACGCTAATTTCTTCGTCTCTACTGTCAACGACCTGTTGGGAACGAGTTTTAACTTCTATAAAATCATCCTCCCTCTAGGTATTTCGTTTTTCACCTTTCAGCAAATTGCCTATCTCATAGATGCGTACCGAGGGGAAACAAAAGAATACAGCTTCTTGAACTACTGCCTCTTTGTTAGCTTTTTCCCGCAACTGATTGCTGGGCCAATCGTGCATCACAAAGAGGTGATACCTCAGTTCGATCATAAATCCACTTATCGGTTTGACTCAGAAAATCTAGCAGTGGGCATGACGATTTTCTTAATCGGGCTGTGCAAAAAAGTTCTATTAGCTGACACTATTGCTCTCTACGCTACCCCAGTGTTTGTTGCGGCGGGTGATGGCGTGCCACTCACATTCTATGAAGCTTGGAGTGGGGCGCTAGCTTACTCATTACAGCTTTACTTCGATTTTTCCGGCTACTCGGACATGGCAATTGGTGCTGCCCGGATGTTCGGAATTAAGCTACCCCTCAACTTTGACTCGCCTTACAAAGCGGTGAGCATTATCGACTTTTGGCGTCGGTGGCACATTACTCTTTCTAACTTCTTGCGAGATTATCTCTATATTCCTCTGGGTGGAAATCGCCAGGGGAAATTGCGGCGCTATACCAACATCATAATTACTATGTTGCTGGGGGGCCTGTGGCATGGCGCGGGTTGGACGTTTGTCTTCTGGGGTGGGTTGCATGGAATCTATCTATGCATCAATCATCTATGGCGCGATCTCTGGCGATCGCTAGGACGTGACTTGAACGCCAGTCCCTGGTGGAGTCGAGTCTTGGGTTGCCTAGTGACATTTCTTGCAGTGGTCATTGCCTGGGTTTTCTTTAGGGCAGAGAATATGGAGGCTGCGATCGCCCTGTTCAAGACAATGATTGGCGTAAATGGCTTCTCCTTATCAGCATCCATCTCACCAGTCGTGCCACCCGCCAAGAAACTCTTGCTGGGTTTGTGTCTATTCATCTGGTTGGCACCCAACACCCAGCAGTGGATGATAAGGTACGACCCAGCTTTGACTCAACCTGTGGCAGAAACTTTTTACAGTCGGTACAAGTACTTGTGGCAAAAGTTGCAATGGCAACCCACTAGAACCTATGGCATTATCTTTGGAGTTTTGACATTCATAATTGCGAAAACTTTCTTCAATGCCCCCCAAAGCGAGTTTTTGTACTTTAACTTCTGATACTATGGTCTACTTAAGATATGTGCGATCAATCATAGTTGGCTTCTTGCTGGGTTATATCATTTTCCTTTTAGCCGTCTTTTCTCAAATAGGCGCTCCCACAGAAAGTTCTCGTTGGATTTATGAAATATATACCATAAAATCCAGGATTGCTAATTCGATTAAGGCTCCTAAATTAGTTGTCGTTGCTGGTTCAAATGCTCTTTTTGGAATTAGTTGCAAGATGCTGCACGAAGAAACTGGAATACCTTGTGTCAATGGCAGCACTCATGCTGGACTCGGTATAGATTACATTCTGAATCGTGCCTATTCCTTAATCAAGCCTGGAGACGTTGTTCTTCTCTCACTGGAATACGGTCTTTACCTAGATAATGGTACTCCGACTTACCAAGTAGTTGACTATGTGTTCTCCCGCGATCCACAGTATTTACTCTCACTTAATTTAATAACGCAAACTCGTTTCATTACGGGAATATCAGAGCAACGTCTGATACAGGGGATTACTGCTAAATTCACCCCCCCTCACCCCATACAAAGCGGTTATCAGTCTCGAACTCTTAATGAATATGGAGATGAAACGAATAATCGTCAAGCCGATATGACAGAAAAACAAAACGAAATACTAAATAGAGTGAAACCTCTAGGTTTAGCAGGCGATTCAATGACAAATTATGCAAAAGAAAGAATAATTAATTTTATAAAATGGTGTCGTAAAAATCAGATAAAAATAGTTGCAACGTGGCCCAATACGATATGGTTTGATGATTATCGAGAAAAAAGCAAACAAGAGTTTTTACAAAAGCTGGGAGAGTTTTATAGGGAACAGGGAATTTCTATCCTCGGAAAACCAACAGATTTCATGTATGATAAATCTATGTTTTTTGATACAAATTATCACTTGAACGATAAGGGCGTGCGTTACCGAACTAAGACACTTATAAATTTACTGCGTCCCTATCTAGAAATTAAAATTCAGTGAGTACGTAATTCTGAAATTAATTACACTTTTACCGTGAACGCAACAACTGCTAACTCTATAAATCAAACTTCTGATAGAGCCGACAACGCTCCGGCAAATATCACCGAGTACACAGCTTAAAAACACACAGGGGTGGACATTGTCCACCCCTTTATATCTCTCTTGACATTCACTGTTCCGAAGAACAGGATTCTTGCTTCTGCGACTTCCCTTAATGCTGAAAGTCTCCCTTCAGCCAACAGAGGGGCAAATCTCCACAAGCGTGAATTCCCGTGTGCCCCACGGTACTGTATAGATTATAACATCAATGAGTGAATGAGATTCATTTATCTTCTCAGTCCGCAATTGATATGATGCACAGTTTTATTCCCCCAGAACGCTTTTTTCCTTACCTTACTTGGACGGATATCCAGGCGATGCCGGATAAGGAAAATGTAGTCATTATTCAGCCAGTGGGTGCCATTGAGCAACATGGGCCTCATTTACCCATCATTGTCGATTCTGCGATCGCAGTTGCTGTGTTGGGCAAGGCTTTCGCCAAACTCGAGCCAACTGTCCCTGCTTATGCGTTACCTCCCTTGTACTACGGCAAATCCAATGAGCATTGGCATTTTCCCGGTACGCTTACCCTCAGCGCCCAAACCCTCTTAGCAGTGCTAACAGAAATGGCCCAAAGCATCTACAGATCAGGGTTTCGGAAGTTGGTACTAATGAATGCTCACGGCGGACAACCGCAGATTATGGACATTGCTGCACGGGATTTGCATCAAAAGTATGAAGATTTCCTGGTTTTTCCATTATTTACTTGGCGAGTCCCCAATATTGCCAAGGAATTGCTCACCGCCAAGGAGTTGGAATTAGGCATCCATGCCGGAGATGCAGAAACCAGCGTGTTGCTCTCGATTTTGCCAGAACAGGTGAAGATGGAAAAAGCAGTAGTGGAGTATCCCCACGATTTGCCGGAAGATAGCTTGCTGAGTATGGAAGGGAAATTGCCCTTTGCTTGGGTGATGCGGGATTTAAGTAAAAGTGGGGTGTTGGGAGATGCAACAGCAGCAACGAAGGAAAAGGGTGATCGTATATTAGATTCTCTAGCAGAGGGTTGGGTACAGGTGATTCAGGATATTTACCAATTCCGCCAGCCGCAAGCTTTTAAGAAGGAGTAGCGGAAAGGGGAAGGGGGAAAGGGGAAGGGGGAAAGGTAAAAGGGAAAAGAGGAAGTTGCCCTTGCTTTAACGAATTCGTTGGGAAGTAATCGTTCCTGAACTGCGTACATCAAGACGCATGAAAATCTTTCTCCCTTGCTCCTGTGATCCCCAGCTCCCCGGCTCCCCAGCTCCCCAGCTCCCCAACTCCCCCACTCCCCATTCCCCCGCTCATTTTGTCGATGCTTGACTTCATGCAGACAATGAGAATATCCGTGGTCGCCAAAAATAATGATGAGTATGACTGAGCTGCAACTAGATATAACATCTTTGGTGTCGAGGATTGAGCAGTTAGAAGAGCGACAAAATAGTTTAGCCCGGTATACAGTAGGGGTTAAACGCAACTTAGAGCGCCTGATCGAGCAATTCAATAAACGACCTGAGTTGCAGCAAATGAATCGTTTGCAGGCAGTGATGGTACAGCTATGTGAAAACCTAGCCGCTTGGCAACCTCAGCCAAATCAGCCTATTACTTGGAGCGAGGCCTTCAACAGTTGTGAGAGCTGCTCTGGAGCAGGGGTATTTAACCCCCCTATTCAGGGAGAATTAGCTGAGAAATGGATGAAGCTTGAGGAGGCGGACGCTGAACTGGATGAGGAGATGGAGACTTGGGTTGAGCAGAGTCAGGAAATAGCGATCGCAACCGAAGAATTCTTAAGACAATATAACGAGCAACAACGGAATTTCCGAGGAGCTAACTTAACGGCTGTCAATCTCACAGGCAAGTTTCTCAGCTATGACCTCAACCTTAGCCAAACTAATTTAAGTCAAGCCAAACTCAACAAGGCAATTCTCAATGGAGTAAATCTCAGTAGAGCTAATTTGACAGACGCTCAACTGAGTGAGGCAAATTTTTGGCAAACCAATCTCACGGAGGCAAATCTAGAACAGGCAAACTTGAGCAAGGCAAATCTCAAGGAAACAACCTTAGAAAAGGCAAACTTGAGCAGGGCAAATCTCAGTGGAGCGAATCTATCGCAACAGGTAACTCTTCAAGAAGCCAACCTGAGCCAAGCCAATCTGAGCAAGGCAAATTTAAGACAAGCAACACTCACTAAAGCTGATTTGAGTCGAGCGGATTTAAGCCAAGCTAATTTACTAGAAGCCAATCTAGAAGGGGCAAACCTGGAAGAAGCAAATCTTCAGGAAGCAATTTACAATCAGGCGACCGTCTTCCCTAAAGGATTTAATCCCGCACAAGCTGGTGCTTGCTTGATTGCTCCTCACACCTCGCTCAAAAATGTAAATCTCGCAGGTGCTGACTTGAGTAATGCAGACTTGACTAAAGCGAATTTACAAGAGGCAAACCTAGGCTCTATCAATCTACAAGCTGCCGACTTGAGTGAAGCCAACTTGAGTCATGTAACCCTCACTAAGGCTAATTTAGAGAATGCCGTCCTGCTTCAGGCAAATCTCAGTGAAGCTAATTTAGAAGAGGCTAACTTGGAGGGAGCCAACCTCACGGGGGCAAATTTAAGTGGTGCTAATCTGATGCGGGCTAATTTGCAGGGAACCAATTTATCGGCAGCTAATCTTTATCAAGTCGATTTAAAAAGAGCTAAATTCACAGTCGATTATCGCACAAACTTTAGCGGAGCTAACTTATCTGGAGCTAATTTAGTGGGTCATAACCTTGATAAAGTGAATTTGAGCCGAGCGAATTTGGTTGCAGCTAACTTATGTGGAGCATCACTCCAATATGCAAATTTAGATGGAGCCAATCTTACCTTTGCTGACCTTTCTGGAGCGGATTTAAATAATGCTAACCTGGAACGGGCTAATCTTAAAAAAGCAGATTTGAGAGGAACGAATTTGTTGGGAGCAAGCCTTAGTGGTGTAATCATGCCAGATGGCACTGTTCATGAATAGATGCACGCTGAGAAAGTGAGTCCGTCTTGATTAAGGGCACCCACAAGGAGAGCCCCGACAAAATTCTCGTACTTAATAAAGTTTTTAGCTAAAAAGCGATCGCGTTCGTTGTCTACCTGCTTATACCACTCTTTGCATAGATGGGTAGGAAGATGTCTGTCTCACTTGCAAGCGATCGCAAGGAACTGTTTTTGCTAATACGGTTTGACCGAATTGAGGGGTATGGACTTCTAGCTCAGCACTGACAGGAGCTTCAAATAAAAAACGTTCTCCTGGGAAGATTACCCGTTCAAAGCACCAACCCGGAGTATTAACAATCCGAATCATCTGGAGCGAGCTTGTAGCGTTGTCATAGCTACAAAGCATGGGGCAAGAGGTATGAGTCAATTGTGAAGTCATTTTTGATATCATCCTTTATTTCCAAAACAAACCAAGCAGCAGATCGGTCTGTTCAGGAGTCACTGCGAACGGTGTGAGTTCTCATGGCTATTTCTGGAAGCTCACTGCTCATTTGTCCCGATCTGGTCACTATTTAAGGTTCTCAAATTTTTTTGCCAAAAATGTATGAAAACCTTAAGCTTTCATTAAATTTGTATGGAATCAATAAAAAATATTAATTTTTAACTCCTTTTCGTCTTGTAATTCTAGCGGTTAGAGCGGTTGCAGGGAACAGGGAATGGGGGAGCTGGGGAGCAAGGGAGAAAGATTTTTATGCGTCTTGATGTACGCAGTTCAGGAGCGACTACTTCCCAACGAATTCGTTAAAGCAAGGGCAACTTCCCCTTTTAGCTTTTAGCTTTTAGCTTTTACCTTTCCCCTTTCTCCTTTTAGCTTTTACCTTTCCCCTTTCCCCTTTCCCCTTTTACTTAGGAACAATCGAAGCAGTAGAGGCAGAGAAGCCATTCTTGTTAAGAACATTAACGACAGTTTGATAGTCTTGTACCCAGTATTTAGAGGCAAAGCGAACGAATTGGCGCTGGTTTGCTGTAGCTATAGTTGCCAATACTGGCACTTTGAGCAGCTTTTTCTGTCCGGAGTGTTCTTGCAAAATGGCTTTGAGCTGGAGGAGTGTACTGTTGGTGACTCGCTCAGGTGGCAGTTCTACAATCACCATCGGTGCGGTTTCGATGAGTTCGGCATCCTCAATAATCACCTGAATCTGATCTTCTCGCTTGTCTGCTTTGCCCCAAATGATCAGACGCGCATCTGATTGAATGAATTCCTCAATGCGCTTGTAACTTTCAGGGAAGACAACGCCTTCTGCTTGTCCGCTTAAATCTTCCATCTGGACAATGGCCATGCGATCGCCTTTTTTGGTGACAATGGGCTTAACTTCGGTGAGCATAACAATAGCACTAAACGTCGTGCGCTTGTTTTGTTCTGCTAAGTCCGAAAGACTAATAGGAGACAATACTTTAGCCGCTTGGTGGGCGGCTTTTAGGGGATGGTCAGATAAATAGAAACCGAGTAATTCTTTTTCTAAACGTAGCTTTTCCTGAGACGAGTAATCGGGAACATCAGCCAGTGTGGGGGCAGATTCTAATGCCGTACCATTGCCATTTTTTCCATTGGTACTTCCTAAGAGATCGAAAATCGTGGTCTGACCACTGTCTCGGTCTTTAGCACGGTCTTGCGCCCAACTAATGAGGAAGTCTAACGATTCAATTAGTTGTTTGCGATTGGGGGAGAGATTATCAAAAGCACCACAATAAATCAAAGATTCGATCGCACGGCGGTTAACGGTACGCAAATCAACGCGATCGCAAAAATCGGCCATCGACTTAAATGGCCCATCTTTTTCCCGAGTCTCTAAAATACTCTCAATTGCTCCCTGTCCTAAATTTCGTATTGCCGATAGTCCAAACAAAATTTTACCGGATACAGGAGTGAAATCAATCTCTGAATGATTGATATCGGGGTTCAATACATCAATTCCCATCTTGGAACAGGTAGCGATATATTTTTGCACCTTATCTTGGTTTCCACTGCTACCCGTTAGCAGTGCTGCCATATATTCTATCGGGTAATTGGCTTTGAGATAGGCGGTTTGATACGTTACGTAACCATAAGCGGTTGAGTGAGATTTGTTGAAGCAATTGGAAGCAACTAAGCCACTCGCCAAAATAAAATTATGGTCTTGCTCGACACCAATGTCGTATACGGGTTGAACACCCAAGGATTTGCGACCAACAATTTTAACCACCGGATATATCTCCTTTATTTACACTCATTCGGGGAAGTTTGGACGAAGAACAGGACATCTCGCGAATTAATCTGAATGCCTCCTCTCCGCTTGGTTCGCCACTGGGTTACGTATTTGTGCCCATCTTGGCCCTTGCCAACTGCCATTGTAAAGTTATAACGCAGTTCCTTGTAGCAGCCTATTTGCAATCCCGGCATCTTTGCCGCTTTTATATCAAAGGATTCCCCAGCTTTATTAATAATGGCAAGTCCTTTATTGCCGCGTTCGATAAATAGGGTATTGGGGTTGTCTGCGCCGGGAGCAATTTCATTCCCATTGCGGAAATATTGCGGTTCTCCTATCATCTCCCGGTGAAAGAATACACCCGCTTTAGTAATCGCATCCTGAGCATCGTCGCTATACACAACGGGAAAGCCTTCCTGACGGGCGAGGATATAAGCGTTTGCCAATTTCGTATCTTGAGGGGTGGGCAATTTGTATCCGATTTGACCCTTGGCGATATCATGGTTGTGAGCAAACGTGACAGCTGTAGCTCCCGGTAGGGCTTTTCCAGACGATGCCGGATCGATTAGCGATCGCAAATCTCCTCCATAGCTAAAAGCATTGCTCATTGTACTCACCAGATGGAAGTCTGTCACCCAAAAGATTTTGGTGTACTCATTACTTTCTGCGATCGTTTGTCCAATCACCTCACCATAAACAAATTTATCAGGCGGGACAACTGCCAGAATATCGCGGAAAAATTCAGGCTCAATATGCTTGGCGGCATCAAACCGAAACCCATCGGCACCAAGGGCAAGGAGTTTTTTGAGGTAGTTTTTCGCTTCCTGCCTGACGTGGGGCGAATCTGTCTTTAAATCGGGGAGATCGCAATTAATCCAACCTTTGGTAACGGAAAGGCGGTTATTGTAGTCAATGCAGCGTTTTGGATGAAAATCTGGCGTTGAGAAGCGAGGATAGTTCAGGCTTTTGACGTAACTGCCATAGTTTGCCATGTGGTTGAGAACCACATCGATGATAATTTTCATCTTCCGGCTGTGGGCAGCGTCAATAAGTTCCTTGAGTTCTTTTTCAGTACCCAGAGGGCTATCAATTACCCTGTGATCGATGGGTTGATATCGCGCCCACCATTCAGGGGAAGGATTGCTTTTTTGAGGCGGCGAAACTTGGATGTGGGTATAACCTTGCTTTTGCAGTTCGGGAAGTTGAGCTTTGATATCCCGGAAACGCATATTAAAGGCTTGATAAATGATGCCAGCTTTTGCAGCAGCGTTCTGGTTTGGATTCTCTGAAGCCTTTGCAGGGAGGGAAACCTGTTTTTTTGCTTCGGTAGATGGGGCGTTACAGGCAGACGTAAAAGCAGAGGCAAGGGCAAGTGCAGTAAATAAGCCAAGTATGGATGGAAACGATCTTTGCATGAATAGGTCTACGAGTGAGTCAGGCGAATGGCTACAGCCAATCAGGTGCATTATTGAAGCTTATATTCTCGCCTATGAAATCACTAAAGACAGCAGATGCAAGTTTTGTCGTAAGTTTGGGGATGGGTGGAGGCTGGGATGCGATCGCGCCTTGTAATCGAACCTCAACAAACCATTTCGTAGCAGTCAAGAAAGTCGCAACTCAGTTGAATGTGGTGCGTTAACGGAGTGTAACGCACCCTACTTAATTTAAGATCCACTTTATAAATCCACCGATTCTTAATAAAGATCTTCTATATTTCCCCTCCACCAAAATGAAGGAGCTGTATCTTTTTGAGAACCAGGATACTGCGGATGAGGAACAATTTTTACTTTAAATTCTCTATCATTAATCCATGAAAAACTGCTTAACTGAATAGTGCCGGGATGAAACTCTTTTTTGAAGCTCCTTGAATCACCTGTTTGCAGATTGATCGCGTAAATCCAGTCAACTCCACAACCGCTACCAGCTAAGATTGCATAGCGCTCATCTCTAGACCACTGTACCCAGGTGTTAGCGCCATACTTTCCGGCAGAGGTTATCTTCGCTTTCCCCTTTTTTTTATCAATGAAGAATAAGTGCGAACAGTCTCCTGGTATTCCACCTTCAAGGCTATCGTTACACCCTTTGAAAAAATTAAAGTTCCCAGATGGGGAAGGATTGGAAATGATTAGCCTATCTGGAGCGGTGGAGCTAACACCCTTATAACTAAGTGGGTTGCTGCTGGATAAAAACTCTTTTCCCTGATAAGAAAGAGTACCAATTTGTGTAAACTCAAATCCGTAAGCTTCTTCACTAGGACAAAGAATTGCCCACCCTTCTTTGCCAGGTGAAAACGTTGTCGCGCCGTGTTTTTTGAGGAGTTCGACAACACCGCAAGTTGCTCGGTGTCCTACCCAGTTCAGCGGGGTATCGTCACCGTTGGTCTTAGCATTAACATCAGCACCCTTGTCAATCAGCAGCTTGGCTATGTCCTTGCTTGTTACCAGGTGCAGTAGAGTAATGCCTCTTTTGTCCTTGGTATTGACATCTGCGCCGGCTGCAATCAGTAGCTCTGCTACTTGTACTTGCTTCAATCTTGTGCCGTTTGAAATTGCATCGTGCAGTGGGGTATCGCCCCAAAGGTTCTTAGCATTAACATCAGCACCCTTAGCAATTAGCCGTTCTACCATCTCCTTTTCTGATAGTCGTACTGCCCTGAACAGTGGAGTATCATCCACTTTGTTCTTAGCATTGACATCTGCCCCTGCCGCAATCAGAACCAAAGCCATGTCCTTGCTTCTTACCAAGAGTAGTGGAGTATTACCATCTTTGTCCTTAGCATTAACATCTGCCCCTGCTGCAATCAGTAGCTCTGCCACCTGCTTGGAGAGTGTTTTGTGCAGCAGAGTCCTGCCATCCTTGTCCTTGGTGTTGACTTTACTGAAGCGTGCCCCCTTGGCAATCAGCAGCTTTGCCAAATTTATTTGCTTTTTTGGTGGGGACTGCGGTGGGGACGAAGACGGATATATGACCTCGAACGCCCTGTCTAGCGCAGTATCGCCTTGCTTGTCCTTAGCATTAACATCTGCCCCGGCTGCAATGAGTGCTTCTGCCATCTGGGTCCAGCTTGTTAGGTGCAGCAGCGTCTTGCCTTCGTTATTCCTAGCGTTGACCTCTGGAAGCTTAGCAACTACTAGCTTTGCTAAGTCTTTCGTACCATTCTCTACATTTAGTAAACACGGCAGCAAAAGCCGATCGCTTTCATCTCTAGCATAGGGGTCACCACCCTGGTTGAGATAATTTCTCACAATATGGAGATTTCCGCTTTCGGCTGCCTCACATATCCCTGAAGGTCGAACTCCGAGGGAGCCTAGTATCGTCCATTTAAACGAATTGAAGACACTAACAGCAACAACGGCTGCAACTCCTGCTCCGACTAAAGCTTTCCACTGTAAAGACGGACGTGCTTTAGCAACAACCATCCGACCCTGCAATGCTTCCAGCGCTTCTTTTGCCGATGGGAAGCGGTGTTCCACATCTGGCTGGAGCATCTTCTCCAACCAGTTGGCAAACTCTTTAGACACTTGGTTGCGAGAGCGGAAATTAATCTTGAGTCTATCCTGTGGCAATTTTGCTGGAGCAAGGTGCGTCAGCAGGAACAAAACAGTCGCCCCCAGACTGTACAAGTCAGTTGCCGGAACACATTGTCCGCGAAACTGCTCTGGAGCCGTGTAACCATCAGTCCCAACATTCGTACTCCTCTTCGTAAAGGTGCTGCCATCGGTGTCAGTTACGGACTCAAAATTCACTAGGAAAATATTGCGATCGCTACTCCAAATCAGATTTTGCGGCTTGATATTCCGGTGAACTACAGGTGGCTGCAACTCATGTAGATACACCAAGATGGATAAAACTTGCTCTGCAACGTGCCGCACTTCACTCTCATTCGGATACCAGCCATCTTTTACTAAA
>JBFLZA010000057.1:0-20326 GCA_040756535.1 Cyanobacteriota bacterium | reverse complement strand
AGAAGCATTGACTCCGCAAAACAGGCAAATAGCTGACGCCCTGGAACCTCCATATTGACGATATTCATAATTTTCCATTCAATATCCAAGGAATGCTCGACAATGCCACCATTGAGGACATAAACCCCTGGGTACTGAACTTGCGTTGCCAGGTTTTTGGGGTAACCGCCATCAATCAACAGACAGGGTTTCTTCAAAACCGTGCCGTCAATTTCAACCCCCTTGGGCATACTAGCAACCCAAACGATAATATCAGCATGGGGTAAGGCTTCTTCTAGCCCCATGATTTTGCCGCGACCCAGTTCGCCTTGCAAAGCTTGTAACCGCTCTTGATTTCGAGCAATCAACAACAGTTCTGCTACATCAGTACGAGCATCCAACCAACGGCAAACGGCACTACCAATATCACCCGTTGCCCCACAAACGGCGACAGTGGCTTTTGAGAGTTCAATCCCCAACTTCTGAGACGCCTGTTCGACTTGGCGGCAAAGAATGTAAGCTGTGTGAGTGTTCCCCGTGGTAAAACGATCAAACTGGAGCTTAATATTGCGTACTTGCTTACTCTCGTGGAGGTTGAATTCCTCAAAAATAATCGAGGAAAAGCCTCCTAACGCAGTAATGTTGATTCCATTCTTTTGGGCATGAGCCATGGCGTTGAGAATTTTACGCATTGCCGCTTTGATGCGGCGATTAGCGAGCATTTCTGGGAGAAAGCAAGACTCTACATACCGACCTTCAATTTCCTGACCTGTGAGGCTTCTGACTTTAATCGTATCTACGATTTGAGGTGGCGCACTGCACCAAAAATCTAGCCCTTGGTCGGCGTATTCTGGGTATCCTAGCTCTTTAGCAACGGCTTGAGCGTGTTCCAAACTGGTAAGGTGACCGATAAGACCAAACATGTATTGCTCGCTTGTAAACCTGTCAATCAGGCAGAAAAGGGGATAAGGGGATGAAATACTTAAAGACTCTTAAAAATATTACAAAAAATTGCCGCTGACAAGAGCGGCTAGTTGAAAAAATAATATAGGTAGTTTCTACTCCCTTCAAAAAAAGTGATAATTAAACTCAGAATTAACGTCCGACCAGTAAGGGTTCTGGCTCAGGTGACGCCGTCTCCGTAAGCGGATCGTACCCTAACTGCTCGGTAATCCGTTGTCTAGCTAAAACACGGTACTCCCAAAAATGCTCTCCGGCGGCGCACAAGCCAAGATACATGTTCAAAAATTGGGGCTTGGTACGTAGAATTGTCCAGAGTTGTCGCCAGAACTGGGCGCGGATACTCGGTCGCCGGATGCCTTGATGCCAGATGAGCTGAGCTACAAGTCGTAATCCCTTGCCTGCGGGAAAGTACAAGTTTTGGTGTATTTGGGGATTAGGGGTGATATTAAGGCATTGTTGAAAACAGCGTCTAAGATATTTTTCGGGTTCGTACATCGTCCAGAAGGCTTTAACATACTCTCTGGCGATTTCATCAACCGGACGAGAGGGAATGAAATTCATTAAGGTGTTTTGATCTCCGGTTTGGACCCCACCAACGTGACTCGCTTCCTGGAGACGCTGCTCTTGTGTTAATCGTTGCCAGAGGGCAGTATTCGGTAGGGCTTGTAAGATGCCCAGCATGGGTTGGGGAATACTGGTTTGTTCAACAAAAGCTTGAATCCGTTGACCTGCGCCTGCTCGCTCTCCATCGAAGCCGAGAATAAATCCTGCATAAATCAGCAAACCTGCTTCGTTAATGTTACGACAGGCTTCTACTAGGGGATTGCGAGTATTTTGATACTTGCGAGTGACTTGAAGGCTGTCTTGGTCTGGAGTTTCAATGCCGAGGAAAACAGCGTAGAAACCCGCTTCTACCATGAGCTGCAACAGTTCAGCATCTTCTGCCAGATTGACCGATGCTTCGGTTATGAAGGTAAAGGGATAGTTGTGATCCTGCATCCAAGGAATTAATTCTCTCAGAAACCGCTTAACATTGCGCTGATTCCCAATAAAGTTGTCATCAACAATAAACAGAGAACCTCGCCAACCCAAATCATACAAAGCTTGCAATTCTGCGAGGGTCTGACTTGGCTCTTTGGTGCGTGGCTTGCGACCGTATAGGTTGATAATGTCGCAAAACTCGCAGTTGAAGGGGCAACCGCGAGAGAACTGAATAGCCATCATGAAATAGGCATCTAGATTGAGGAGATCGAAGCGAGGCAGGGGACTTTGGCTCACATCGGGCTTCTCAAAAGCGCGAAACACTCCCTTTTCTTCACCGTTGGCGATCGCTTCTAGAAATATCGGGACAGTAATTTCTCCCTCATCTAACACTAAGTAATGGGCTTCAGAGGCAAGAGCGTCTTCTGGCACTGATGTTGGGTAAGGACCTCCAACCGCGACCTTTTTCCCTAAATGCACAGCTTTGCGAATCAGATGGTGGAAGTCGCCCCTCTGGGCTAGCATCGCTGAGAGGATGACAATATCACACCACTCCCAATCGCTATCCGTTTCCTCGCTGACATTGCGATCGTAAAAACGAATGTCCCAATCTTGGGGTAGCAGTGCTGCTACCGTAATTATTCCCAATGGAGGAATCACCGCTTTGAGTCCAGCCAGTTCCATAAAGCGGTCATAAGACCAGAAAGACTGAGGAAAGCGGGGGTAGAGCAATAATGCTTTCATTGTTTCAGTTCTCGAAACAGATTGCTCTACTTTTAATTGTCAGGGTCTAGCTGCTAAATCCTCCTAATGGAAGATTTCAAGCTGAGAAAAATTAATTATCAGCAAAAATGATAGATTCTGTTTTCCACTATTGATAAACCCGTTTTCTGTTCAGAAAACGGGTCTCTAAAGAACAGTAAAGATGCAATTGTGCCAAGTGCACCAGCCTTGGGTCGATCGCTGAATTGCCTAGAAGGATTGCCAATCCCACACGCTTCGACGAGTGGGATTTTTGCTCTGAAAATGCTCTGTATGCGATCAACAAGTTGGGTGAACGACTAGACAGCGGCAAGACCGTAGGCCGACATCCGCATAATATCGCGGGTCGTGAAACCAATATTACTTAAGGCTTCGCCGTAGGCAATCATGAAGTCTTCAACGAGAGCATCTTTTTCCATTCCCAGGATGTGAGCATCGTCTTCAACTTCATTGAGCATTCGCCAAACGATTGGGAGATTCTGACGGTTGGCTTGTTCGAGTTCGGCTTTAGATTCTTCAAAGTGTTCTTTGAGCCAAACTTCGCCAAAGTTGAGATGAGTGTATTCGTCTTGAACAACACCTTCAGTAATTTTGCGAGCAAAGGGGTCAGCAACGGGGATATAGATGTTGTATGCTGCGATCGCAAAACACTCAATAATCAGTGATTGGATCAGCAAGCAAGTCACAACATTGCCAGTTGCTGCGCTTGCTTGGAAGTTGCCATGCAAGCCACTAAAAAACTGACGGGCAAATTCCATATCGGGTGTAACGCTCAAGTTCCGACCACAGGCTTGAAAACCTTTCATGTGGCGGTTTTCCATCTTTGAGAGGCGAATGAGTTCATCTTTTTGTTCTGGCAGCAGTTGGGCCAGCTTGATGTAATTATCGTGAGCCTCCTGTTCACCTTCAATCACGATCGCATTGATTCGGCTGTAGGCGTCCTTGTAGGTTTCACTATTGAAATCTAGCTCGGCACTGACTTCAAGCTGCTGCATATTTCGATTTTTTCCTGTTTGCATGAGTAGGCTGCTTTCCAAGTCGTTTAACCCAGTACCTTCAAGGAAGGGTCAAAAACGTTAAGTTGAACTTAATCAGACAATGGTATACGGTGCTAGTCTTTGAGCAATAGCCCCCTAGACAGAGAATATTTCACCCAACATTTACAGCATAAAGTCAAATCAGTAGAAATGCTTACTACTCTAGTGAAAAACCGTTCATCACAGCTTGGAAAACTGCTCATTGTGGTTTTGCTCTTAGTGGGGGTAGCTGTAATGTTGCTTCCCTTAGTGATTGTTTTCCTGGCGTCTTTAGCACCTACTGAGGTAACGACGACTAGTGACAACATAGTGCCAAAGACACTATCTTTTGATGATTATCAAGAGGCTTGGCAACGGGGAAACTTTCTTTTGGCATTTGTTAACTCGACCTTGGTTGCCTTGGGAGTAACAAGCCTCCAGGTGATTACCTCCGCTTTAGCCGGCTATGCCTTGGCGCGGCTCAAATTTCGGGGGCGTCAAGCACTTCTGCTGATTGTTCTCACCACCCTAGTGATTCCCTTTCAGATTCTCGTTGTGCCGATTTTTCTGGTCTTGAAGTGGGGACACTTGGTCAACACCTACGGCGCATTGATTTTGCCGACAGCAGCAAGTGGCTTTGGTATTTTTCTGTTGCGGCAATATTTTCTGACAGTGCCTGTGGAGTTGGAAGAGGCGGCGGCACTAGATGGAGCAAATCGATGGCAAATTATTTGGCGGGTGATGCTGCCTTTATCTCGGCCCGCTTTAGTGACATTGTTTTTGTTTACTTTTATCGGAGAATGGAATGATTTATTTAAACCGTTGGTTTTTACTACCCGACCTGAGTTGAGAACCGTGCAGCTAGCTTTGGCAGAATTTCAGGAACAATTTACAAATAACTGGTCGTTACTCATGGCAGCCGTAGTGATTGCCACCGTGCCGGTTGTGTTACTGTTTCTGGTGGGCCAACGGCAGTTTATTCAAGGAATTGCAACAACAGGAATTAAGAATTGAAATAATTTAGGGCACGGCAATGCCATGCCCCTACCCTACATATGGGGATTTTTTAGAATGCTATATCTTCCCGTTGTCAACACAACGACGCTTTAGGATAGATGAGGTGCGATCGCTTACTATTGGTTGGGCTGACCTTGTTGACTCTCCTGGAATTTCTGAATTTCTCTCTTCTGCTCATCAGTCAAGATATTGCCGATTCCATTATTAAAATCTGTCAGAATCGTACGAATTTGGTTTTTTTGAGCATCAGAAAGATCCGTTACTGCCTTGAATCCCTGACCATTTTGGATTCCAGCTTCCAACTGAGTCCTCTGCTGTTGTGAGAGAGTAGCGTTAATTTTAGCGATGGTATCGGCTTGAAGCTTCTCAAATCGGGCTTGCTGGTCTTGGTTAAAACTAATACGCGGTCTAGCCTGGTTGGGTTGTGAGTTTCCTTGAGCCAGGGCGGCTACAGGAGTCGTAGCCATGGCAACTGCCGCAATCACTCCCGTCAGTCTCAGTAAAGGTTTGAATGACTTCATGTTTCTCGTGAGCAAGATGGAATTCATCCATACTAAACTCTCTCACTTGAATTGTCCTTGCCCTCCCTCAACAGGTATAAACCTGGTATGAGGCAGGAAACTTCGTTCGGTACAGGAGAGGGTGATTAGGCTTCAGACTTGGGCATAGCGCTCATTTTTTCTAGATCTAACACTTTTGCCAAATCCTCAGGACTCATTAGCCCTCGTTCCAAAACAATCTGCCGCAGTGATTTACCTGTTTCGAGGGATTCCTTAGCAACAGCGGCCGCATTGAGATAACCGATGTGAGGATTAAGGGCTGTTACCAAGGCGAGGCTACCTTCTGCATAAGCTAAGCAGCGATCGCGATTTGCCTGAATTCCTTCAATACAGCGCTTTGTCAAAGCAGATACTGTGTTCCCTAAAATTTCAATGCTATGAATTAGGTCATAAGCAATCAAGGGCATCATCACATTCAGTTCCAATTGTCCCGCTTGAGCAGCAAGTGCGATCGCACTGTCGTAACCCATCACCTGAAAGCACACCATTGAAGTCATCTCTGCCATCACCGGATTATACTTCCCCGGCATAATCGATGAACCGGGCTGAACGGGTGGTAACTGTATTTCCTTCAAACCTGTTTTTGGTCCCGAATCCATCAACCGCAAGTCGTGGGAAATTTTGACCAAATCCTGTGCTAAATTCCGTAAACTACCAGAAACGCTAACAAAGGGAGCCATACTCTGCATCGTCGCCATGAGATGGGGGGCAGTTTTTAGAGGTTGGCCGATGAGTTCGGAGAGAATTTCAGCAACCCGATACCGATACTGGGGATGAGTATTTAAACCCGTTCCTGCTGCACTACCGCCCAATCCCAGCACCGTTAAATCTTCAGACGCTCTTTCAATCCGATTCATATGATCGGAAAGGATTTGCGCCCAAGCGCGAAAGTTTTCTCCTAGTCGTACGGGTACGGCGTCTTGCATGTGGGTTCTGCCCGATCTAACAAGATCTTGAAATTCATCCGCTTTATTATCTAAGGCTGTAATAGCATCAGATAAAGCGGGGTAAAGGGAGTGTTCCAAAGCTAACAAGGCACCAATGCGAATTGCAGTAGGAATCACATCATTAGTAGACTGACCGTAATTGACGTGATCGTTAGGGCTGATGCGTTGGTAATTACCCTTTGTATCTCCCAAAATTTCTAGTGCGCGATTGGCTAGCACTTCATTGATATTCATATGATGGGACGTTCCCGCCCCAGCTTGATAGACATCGACCACGAATTGGTCGCGGAACTGCCCTTTGAGGACTTCATCCGTAGCTTGGATAATGGCGCGACTGATATCTTGGGGAATACAGCCAAGTTGACCATTTGCGATCGCAGTGGCTTTTTTTATCAGTACACAGGCATCCACATAGGTAGGCAAGGGTTTAATCCCACTAATCGGGAAGTTTTCCACCGCCCGTAGAGTCTGGATACCGTAGTAAACAGTTTCGGGAATCTGCCGTTCCCCCATTGAATCCCGTTCGATGCGATAAGCTGAGCCAGTTGATTCAGTCATGGTGTTTTTCAATACCTCTAAAGATTGACATCATCCTACGCTAACAGGTGGATTTCTATGAGTCAGACTCCGAATTAAGTGAAAATTCTAATTTTGCAATTAAATTTATTTGTGTTCAAAATTTGCAATCTTTTCGCTGTCTGTTTTATCAATCAGAATTATTAACAATAGATTCAGTGCGGACGCACTTTAGCTTAAGAGACATTTACAATTTTTGTAAAAACTTAATATCTTATCATGCTTGATTCGCATTGTGCATCAGAAATATGCATCAATTACATTAGCTGCCCAAATATTATTTTAAAATTTGGGTGTGTACCTCGTCGCTGAGTTCAGGACATGTACAGCTTTTTAACTAGGAATTCCCATGAGTACTAAAGCTGAAAAGAGACAAAAAAATAACATCATTGCAGTATCAGCTAGTGGTGGCAATGACAGTTTCAACTTTGAGCTATGGGCATCAGAAGTCAGACGGCAAATGCTGGCTTCACTCCAAAAGAAGGCTCAAACTAACAAAATCTAGTTGAATGCGTGTAGTAATGGCAACGCTTGCGTCGTGAAAGTTGTATTTGGCGTTACCTAATGACACTAGTTGGAATAATTCAACTAATACCTAATTGAACGAAAAACCCCTGCTTTTTAACAGGGGCTTTTTTCTATATTCTGTTTCAGCTCACTGAAGTGGAGTCAAATTACAGCTTCGTGCCGCATTCAGGGCAGAAGTTGTTGCTAGCGATATTTTTAGCTCCACACAGAGTGCAATAAATTAGCTCAACGGCATTGTCGAGTTTGGAACGTTCTGGAAGCCCTATCATCTGAGCATTGCTCTTGCCAGGAGCTACCATTGGGTAACAGTTTTCGTTTCTTTTTACACGGACATCGACTAGAACTGGGCCATCATGAGCGAGAATTTCAGCGATCGCACTTTTTAGTTCATCTCGACTCTTGATCACCATCCCCTTAATACCATACGCCTCGGCTAACTTCACAAAGTCCGGCATTCCTTTTTCCATATTGGAGGAAGAATACCGCTCTTCGTAGAACGTCTCTTGCCACTGACGCACCATCCCCTGCCAGCAGTTGTTGATAATCACCGTCTTCACATTGATACCGTACTGCGCTAGCGTTCCTAGTTCTTGAATATTCATCTGAACACTAGCATCCCCAGCAACACAGATGACTTGTTCGTTCGGTAGCGCCACCTTTACGCCCATCGCAGCAGGTAGACCGTAACCCATCGTGCCTAAGCCAGCGCTAGAAATCCAGCGACGCGGCCCAGTTTTAAGAAATTGTGCCGACCACATCTGATGCTGACCGACATCTGTTGTAAAGTAGGCATCCGGTGCCTGACGCCCCAACTCAAAAATCACCTCTTGCGGCGACAAACTATCAGCATATTCAGGTACTTGTAAGGGATAATCTTGACGCCAACGGTTAATCCGTGTCAACCACTCCTTCGTTTGATTGGGTTCTGATGGAATCCCTAATTCCTCATAGCGACGCAACAAATCCATTAAAACTTGTCGCACATCGCCCACAATCGGCACTTGGGGAGCACGGTTTTTCCCAACTTCTGCCGGGTCAATATCGATGTGAATGACTTGAGCGTGACAGGCAAATTGATCGAGTTTGCCAGTCACTCGGTCATCAAACCGGGCACCAACAGCAATCAACAAGTCACACTCGCTTACAGCAAAGTTGGCGTAGGCAGTCCCATGCATTCCCAGCATTCCCAGCGCTAAGGGATGGGATTCATCAAATGCCCCCTTACCCATCAGCGTTGTCGTTACAGGAATTTGGAAGAGTTCTGCCAGTTGGCGCAACTCGGCATGAGCGCTAGAGGTGATTGCACCACCACCCACATAAAGCAGGGGTTGCCGTGCCCGACGCATGAGATTCAGCGCTTGGTTAATTTGGCGAGGGTTGCCCTTTACAGTGGGACGATAACCCGGTAACTTCACCGTACCCGGTTCTACTGGCTCGTAATCAAATGTTTCTAAACCAACATCTTTTGGCACATCAATCAAAACCGGGCCAGGACGGCCTGTGTTGGCGATGAGGAACGCTTCCGCCACAATCCGCCCCATATCTCTGGGATCGCGCACGACATAAGAGTGCTTCACAATCGGCAGCGTAATTCCATAAATATCCGTTTCTTGAAATGCATCAGTCCCGATCGCCGCACGAGAGACTTGACCCGTCACAATAATCATGGGGATCGAGTCCATGTGAGCCGTAGCAATTCCCGTCACTAAGTTCGTAGCTCCTGGGCCTGATGTGCCAAAACAGACACCCACTTTACCGGTTGCACGGGCATAGGCATCAGCTGCATGGGACGCTCCTTGCTCGTGTCTAACTAAGATATGCTGGATTTCACCTCTAGTTTCCCATCGGTATAGCTCGTCATAAATCGGTAGAATTGCACCACCGGGGTAGCCAAAAATATGCTCAACACCGTGCCGCTTAAGACTCTCGATTAAGGCATAGGCACCGATTTGGCGAGTGATGGTCTTTTGGGGGATTTCAGGTTTGGAGATGCTTGGGGTACGCACGCGGGAACCTCACGAATGAACTAGGGTTTTCTTTTAGTTTTGTATTTAGTGATGAATGCCTGAAGATTCGATTAATATTTCGTCATAAATTTAAGTTAATATTCCATACTAATTGGAATAAAAACTCTTGTCGAGGCATTTTTGCAGATTTTCGCGCTTTTGGGATGGGATTGCAAGGCTCAGTTAATTCTGACATGGAGCGATAACAGCGTAGACTCAAAAACTTACCATAGAAGTTATGGGTTTGGTTAGGGAGACAGTGACTTTTCGTCGGTTAGTCCCTGAACCCTTTCCTAGCACAGCTCTCCTGAGTTAGTGGGATTAAGAGTTCAAACTCAAGAAAGTGCTTTCTCTCTGGGGAGATTGAACGATATTAAGAAATTGACACAAGAGAAAAACTATGTATTGCAAGATGTTCCTGGCCACTGCGGCTAAACGTATCACTAATAAAGATGTCTGTTACTTACTGCAATTTATCTCTTCCTAGCGTAGGATTTGCTCATCCTTAGCGGGTCAGTTCTGCGGGGTATGGGACTGGAAAATCTCTCATCACTAGGTGCTGTGTCTTCAGTAGGGAGAGACTTGCAGCCTGATGAAGTCAATTTATGGAGTATCTTTCTTATATGGCTATTTCCTAACAATGCAATAGCGATCGCTCCCTTTGGAACGCTAACAGCTAAACTCATCGGTGACAGATAAACCTGACACGAAGCCCAACGCTGAAGTGAGATGGAAGGTAAGCGCGATCGCACAAGTGGTATAGGTACTGAGCAGAAATCGCACTACAACCGCCCAAGCAACTCATCATACTCTGCATGAGTCCCAATCCAGAACCAGTAAATATGATCTTCCTCCAGTAAACCGAGAACTCGGTAGTTCAGTCCAATGCGAGCCGAGTAAATTGGTTGGCGCTGACTAACCCGTTTGAACTGAAGACTGTTGTGATAAGGATCTGAGCGCCAGAGGGCGTATGCTTTGGTAGCCTGTTCCTGAACCGATTTAGGTAGCTGACTGAGTTGCTTGCGAAATGCTTTTGTTACACTCGATTTCATTGCTTAGGCGGAAAAACTTCATCGAGTGGAGTGGTATCGCCAGCAACGATTTCCTGACGTACCATTTGGGCTAACCGATCCCATTGCTCGTTTGTAGTGGATTCAAAGCGTACTTTCCATGCCCGTTCATCTTCTAATTCTGCTAAAAGACGAGTAGCGATCGCATTTTGCTCGTCTTCTGGCAGTTTCTCAAGCTCTGCAATGACGCGCTGAAGTAATTCAGTCATGGTTCCAAAATCTGAGTAGTCCTCTACGAGGCATCATAGCAATATACCGCGATCGCTCCCCTTGGAACGCTAACAGCTAAACTCATCAGTGACAGGCAACCCGGAAACAAAGCCCAACGCTTGAAGTGAGATGGAAGGCAGGCGAGATCGCACCAATAGTATAGATACAGAGCCGAAGTAGATTTTGGGTTTCCTCACGTCAGTCCAACCTGTGGTGATGGGCGATTGCGCTGATTTGTTAGCCCACTGGAACTATGATGCGGTCAAAGGTGGCATTTTCCTCGTGCGAGAAAGCTAAGAAGGTGAAATCTCCATAGAAAACCATCCTATATGATAGAATTTCCGTCTTCCTTTGACTTAAAAAGTTGATAGTAGAATACCTCTGGATTTGCCCCTTTTTTTGTAAGCCCTAATTCTTGGTGCTTTTCTCCATGAATGAAAGCTTGATTTACCTGCTCTAAAAAATAAAAATCTTCGGATTTTCTTAAATCTTTTCTAAGAAAGCTTGGACTTCTAATAATGCAACTTTTAATCCACTTCTCTTGATATCCCGAATCACGATAGTAAAGAGCATGGGCAATAGATTCGATTACACGCTCAATACGCCCTACTTCATACGAAATAGCTAGAGTCTTATAGGGGATAAGTATGCCATTTCTTCTATAAACAACTTTTGCATTTCTAGCTGTAGAGAAGATTCTCTTACCTAAAAGTCCTTCACGCCTGAGCAGAGTTTGAACCCACTTTGACTTAAAGAGAGTGAATGCAATCTTGCTTTCAGAATTCATAGCAATCACTGCCGCCGTATATTGATCATCTTTAGATCTAAAGTTGTTGTGTTCAGCACATGAAGGGACAGTTATCAAATGATTTCTATAATCAGGAGGGAAGAAACACTTAGGAGGAATGTGATCGTTTGTCGTTGCTACTTTTTCACAGTAGTAGCATTGTGCATTTTGAGGAAATTTCATTGTTAAATATCTATACTAGTCCAATATGATGCGAAAAAGTATACTACAATTTGTATCGTCAAGATTTACGCACTAACAAATGCTCACCAAAGCTCTTCTCAGAGTGTACAATCATGCGATCCATCACAGCCTTGATATACCCATCAACTAGGATTGCTATAGGCTGCGTAGTCTCCGATTAAATCACCGTCTGAATTCAAAAGCATGGCTTAGGTTAAATCCAGCTAATTAGAAGGCTGCTTTCTAGTGTCCAAAGGGCCAGAATCCGTATTGTTCCCACTGTTGTTTTGCTCGACCAACAGGTGAATTAAAGAACGTAGATGTATACTCATTCGGGTCAAGGCTTTCCATGACTACTGCTAGTTCATCTAAAGTTATGATAGCCTCTTCCGCTTTTTCCAATATAGAGTCATTAAACTCCACCATTTTATTGGCAGCACCACTAAAAGCTAAAAGTGATATTTCCTCTGATATCTTTTCATCTGTAGATAGAAGTTGTGTAGATTTATTGTGGACAATGTAATTTCTATTTTTGATAAGTTGTTTGAGAAGTCGAAATGCGTTCCCCTCTTTGGGGAAATCTTGACCTGTTATTAAGTTGGGTATCACAACCCATTTACTTACAACATCGAGCCTATCAAGATGTTGATCAACGAATCTGTCTGATAAGTTTCTTGCAGCATAATCATAAATATAACCCTCTACAGCTAGGGCTGCAAAAACTATAGTAACTAGACAATAATTGCTCAGCTTGTTCTTGACCGAACCTATCTCAACGTCGCGGCAGTAATCTGCATCATCTCCTGTTAAACTCGCTAACTTTTCACTGAGAGGCTCCAACATTTTTTGGCAGGACAATGCCAAAGCTAGATTTTCACGAGCTATATTTACAAGTGAACCATATATGGAGATACGCATATCAGTTAATTCTTTTTACTTGCACAACTTAATCACCTTTGCGATCTAACTCCAGACAATTTCGGGAATTATTCAGACTAAAAGTTTCCGTATATCCTGTGGAACAACGCTGAAGGAGCTACCAACTAGTGTGCAATACCATCTGAGTTAAGCACTCCCAAAAGGATACCCTAACTAGAGTTATGGGGTATTGCTGTGTACTTTTACCCTGCTCCGACCACTAAAACGGTACTTCCAAGGGCTATAGCTACCCTTTATCGGTACTCGGAAAGGGGATAAGCTGGTTTCATCTAAACATGACTGCTGGAAATGGCTGATCAAGAGGAAGGTTCCAAAACCATAAAAGTCACAATGCCCAACCGCATCTATCAAAAGCTGAAGAAGCTATCGGATGAGTCAGGAGTATCCATGTCTAAACTGATGCTCCTAGCAACTCTCAAAGAATATAAGCTCATAGATGATAAAGATACACCTAACTAGCCCCATTTAGTACCCAATCTTACCCTATTATGGTATTCTTCAGGAGAATAGTCAATCCTGGACGTTTACTCATGACTCAAGATGACCTGATGGAACTGATTGATGAACTTGGTCTAGTATCAGTCGTTAGCCTGCTGGCTACTTGCTGCCGGGATAAGGCTGAACTCTATCTGAGGCAGAGAGGGCGAGGCTCAAATCAATACACGGCTTGGAATAGCAATGCTTTTTTGCTAAGACAGATGATGACCAAACTCCAGCCTACGGGCAATTATGACTCTGACGCCAATCCCACAAGTGACTGACAACGAATGGGTGAATTAGTGGGGATGGTGGGACTCGAACCCACACCCAATCGGTTAAAAGCCGATTGCTCTGCCATCGAGCTACATCCCCATTCATGTGAACTCCTCGACCTGGATTTGATGTACGAACCCTGCGGTTAAAAACTGAGTGTTCTGCGATTGAGCGATCAAGGAATGAACCCTTACCCAACAGTCGTTCGCAAAGCGTTAGTTCTTGCTGGTTGCTAAAGCATGATTTAGCTTCAACCCACTGCAAACTCGGTGTACTGTCTCACATGAGGCGAATGATAGGCCAGCACAATATCTTGCTTCGGTACTGCCAACGCCACTAGTTGATCTGCGATCGCTTATTTGTGCGCTAACATTCCCGTTTAGCAGCGATTAGCAATCTTTGTAATTACACTAGGGGCTTGAGTATGCTCACTGTAACGGGGTTGTTATGCCCTAACAACAGCGTACCGCAGCACTTCTAAGACCTCAATGGGATCGCAACCATATAAACCTGCTCCCCAGGCTGCATTTTGCTCAACAACTGCCCATCCTCTTCCTTGAATCACACCCACGTCAATTACTGTTGCCTGAAGAATCTCTACCCGTTCATCTGATAGTAGAGTTTTCATGAACTCCCGAACCTCAAACTCTTCCTCTTCTGTATGTGCAAAATCATTCTCTCGCTGTAACTCTCCATCGCGGAGATAGACTGAGAATGTTTTCAGGGAGTGATTCAAAATAAAGCAACGAAACTCCTTTTCCCACTTCACAATTTCCGCAATTAGCACTGGCATTTCATCGGGATAATCGCTTGGCAGTTCCTCACCTTGATAAACGCGGGCAGGGAAACTTTTGTCGTTTGGCGGTTTGATAAAAGCTACTTTTTCGATGCTCCGCGCTTCACCCATCGTACTGAGATAAACCCAACGCTTTCGGTATTCTTCGGGTAAATTGGGTAACCAATCATTTGGTGCATCAAGTAAGCGAAGTCCAAGTTGCTCCGCTATCATCTCTGTCATCAATGCTTCCACATACAAGATTGGTTCGGGGACAAGTTTTAATTCATCAGGTAGCCGCCAGTTAATTAATCGCTCGACTCGCCAACCCAGACGATTAGCTGCACGCCATAAAGCCTGAGAATCTTGACAGTAACGTGGAGTCAAAATCAGAGTTGGCATTAGTTACACAGTCTTTAAATACTACTAGAGAGTCTCTAATTATAAGCAATCCACCGGGGAGGTACTGCCCCTCCTACCTCTGCGTTATCAGCACAGTGCCTCGCTTCTCGGCTTCCGGTGGTCAAACGGAAGATGAAGGAATCGAACCTTTACAGGTATTACCTGTACCCCAGCTTTCGAGACTGGTTGCCATCCATTTAGCGGCATCTTCCAAAAGCACACTAGGAAACTATTGCCGCCTAGGAGTGCAAGATTGGAGGAAGGTGGAAGAATCGAACTCCTACGGTTATTAGCCGTACCACGGTGTTCAAGACCGCTTGCCGTCCACTCGGCGGCACCTTCCTTGAGGGTATCTGACGGGAATTGAACCCGCTATGACTGGTTCCACAAACCAGCGCCGCTACCGCTTTGGCTTCAGACACCATAATGGAGCCAAGGAGAATCGAACTCCTGACCTCTTGCGTGCAAAGCAAGCGCTCTACCAATTGAGCTATGACCCCATAAATTTGGTGGATACTGGTCAGAATCGAACTGACATCTTTCTACTTGCAAGGTAGATGCTCTACCAATTAAGCTACAGACCCATGTAATTGCGATCGCAAATCCCGTTCAATTAATTTCAGAAGAAGGCATCCTCCTTTTTGAACTGTATCAAGCACCCCCACCAGGATTCCAACCTGGGACACTCGCCTTAGAAGGGCGCTGCTCTATGCACTGAGCTATGGGGGTTTGTATTGGTAGTCCTGACAGGGCTTGAACCTGTGACATCCTCTTTGTAAGAGAGGCGCTCTCCCGACTGAGCTACAGGACTACGAAAGCGGATGATGGGATTTGAACCCATGCGCTGAGACTGGCAGACTCAGATGCTAACCACTACATCACACCCGCATTTTGAAAGAGCGGATAACGAGGCTCGTTCGCGCAGCGTTCTCGAAGAGTACTCGTGCCAAGAGTTTGGAAGACTCACATGCTACCGTTACACCATATCCGCTTGGTTAAAAGAAGTAGGATGCTGACCACTCAGCCAGGTGGAAACCTCAAGGTTTTATGGAACCTACAACCAGAACCCCTGGATTTTATCGAGCTTTAACCTTTATGGTTTGAATGTTAACTGTCTAATCTTTAACGATTGAACTTTAAGCGTTAAGCGTTGAGCTTTAAGCTTTAACATTCATGGTTGATGGAGTTGGACTCGAACCAACAACTTCATGATTGGAAGTCATGCGCTCTACCCATTGAGCTATCCACCAAAACCATAAATTTAGAGATTTTCGAGTGACCAGCAAGCCCATTTTAGTCGGGAATTTCAATCATTGTCCGCGCATTGCTGATAGAGAGAACGCGATCGCACGTTGACTCGAACTGTTCGACGAACGTTACTCGTCTTGCAATTTCTTCTGCCAAGTTAGTTGGATCGAGTAGCTCAACTCCCTCGCGTGCCAGAAAGCTATCGGCTAATGACTCGTACTTCTCTGAAGAAGCATTCTTACCCAACACTTCCATCGCCAGTTTATCCAGTCGTTCCTTCACCCGTGCTTGGGCAACTTTGTACTCCTGGCAGGTACGAGAGTAAGCGGAGGTAATCGTGGCAAGAACTTCTTTGTAGTACGAGATGAAGCTCTTCATTTCAATTGCTTCTGCGATTGTCATTTCTTGCCCTGCAACAGAAACCATCGTCGAAGCGTTAGAAAGAACGAGCGCTCTCTTGATAACTCGTCTGCGATCGATCAGAGCATCCACCCTTTGCAGAGATGCTCTCGCTTGCGCTGCATGATCGTCTCTGGACTTGAAGCCTGTTGGCACTTTACCAACTTCAACAACAGCAATTAGCGTGTTATTGTCCAAAGCTACTCTTGCTGAATTAATGCGCTTTTCTAACAGCGTCAACTCTGCTAGAGCATCCGTAACCGTCATGGTTGTCATATTTCCCTCCTCTCCACTACAAAAAAAGACCTCTAGCATAGCCACAAGTAGGTGGCGAGATTTGAACTTGCAAGAAGGCTTTACAAGAGCCTCATGTTGCCGTTACATCACACCTGCATAATCAAAGAGCAGATGGCGGGGATTGTTCGCGTTAGCGAAGCGGTAGCGACGTAAGGAGCGTCAGCGTTCCCGAAGGGTACACACATCGAGGGCTTACCATGCCCTTGTGTTGCCAGTTACACCACATCTGCTTGAAGCAGGCGGCGAGATTTGAACTCGCATCAGAAGGTTACGACGCTCCTATGCTAGCCATTGCACCACACCTGCATTTTGGTCGCGGGGGCAGGAGTCGAACCTGCTGATTTCAGCTTATGAGACTGCCGAGCCTTAACCGTTGCTCTATCCCCGCATCGCACCAATGCCCCTGACTGGACTCGAACCAGTAACCTCTTCCTTCTAAGGGAAGCGCCTTCTTCCTATTGGGCTACAAGGGCGTATCGGGATGGCAGGATTTGAACCTGCGACCATCAGCTCCCAAAGCTGCTGCGCTACCAAACTGCGCCACACCCCGTAGATACTCCTGGCTGGGCTTGAACCAGCAACGCGCAAGGTTTAAGCTTGCTGCCTCTTCCGATTGGGCTACAGGAGCATTACTTAGCTGCTCTATCAAAGAGAGAGAGCAGAACTGGGGAGGCAGGAATCGAACCCGCGATTTCCTGATCCAAAATCAGGTGACTTTGCCAACGTCGCCTACTCCCCAATGAGTGGATGCCGGGACAGGACTTGAACCTGTATCTCAGATTTCAGAGAACTGTGACTTGCCTATTCGTCCACCCGGCTATGAAATGAATGGCTGCCCCAGTAGGACTCGAACCTACAACCCCCGCGTTAACAGCGCGTGGCTCTACCATTGAGCTATGAGGCAACGACAGCCCCCCAGGTCAGAATCGAACTGACGACCTCCTGTGCTTCAAACAGGCGCTAACTACCAACTGAGCTACCGGGGGAAGTTTCAACGGAGAGGACAGGATTTGAACCTGCGTTAGGTAAAACCTAATCAGACTTTCCAAGTCTGCGCCTTAAGCCACTCGGCCACCTCTCCAAGTTGACGAGAGCGGAAGGAATTGAACCTTCACCTCTTCAGTTTCGTAGACTGATGTTTTATCCAGTTAAACTACGCTCTCATTAAAAAGTGGGGAGACTAAGATTTAAACCTAAGAACTGAAGTTTTTTGACTGATTTTTCTTAGCCCAATAACCTCTTGGAGGTCTAGAGATACCATAACTTTTGCACCATTTTGCAACAGCCACGTTAGATACTCCGAACTTCCGAGCTACTTCAGATACTGAAGTTTCCCAAATCATTTTTTCTAGTTCCTCTTTGGAGGGACGCTCTACTTTTCGAGCTTTCAGGTGAACAACTTTCTTGTTTATTCCCTCACTTACAACCTGTTGTTGTAACTCCCAGTGAAGTTTTTTGTGACAATTGGAACAGAGGACTACACATTTATCAATTTCATCAAGTATCTTGTTTTTACTCCATCCTTTAATTGCAACAGCCTCTGATAAATTTATCTTCTTTTCACTGGGATTGAGATGATGGAATTCTAAACAAGCAGGATGATCTTCGCCACACTTTTCACACCTTAATTGACGTTTAATCTCCTTGAACCATTTATTAATTGCGTTTTTACGTTCTATAACTTTTTCTTTCGCATGTTCTTGATTCTTGCTGTACCAATCCCGCCTGTATTGGCGCATCTTCTCAAGGTTTTCTTCTCTCCACTTCTGAGTAGGCATTCGATTTATCTTAGTCTCCAAATCAATTTTACTGCTTTGGAGACTATAATTTCTCTCTTTGCCTACAGCACTATGCCAGAAAAGCGACCTAACCGGATTTGGGCTAAGTCAGCTAAGCGGCAATTAGAAGACCTTGTTCATAAAACGACAAGGTCTTGTAGCGCGGGGACTGAGATTTGAACTCAGATCTTCGATTTTGGAGATCGAGATGTTGCCAGTTACACTATCCCCACACTATGATTTGAACTTTGAATCCAAAAACTAAAATCCAAAATTCAATGGGTCGGGCAGGATTTGCACCTGCAACCAAAAAAGGACGATTTTACAGACCGCTGCCCCACAAACTAATAGGCGGGCCGACCCAGGTAAAAAGGCGGAGAGGACAGGACTCGAACCTGCAATGGGTTGCCCCATGCTTCCTTAGCAGGGAAGTGCTTTCAGCCAATTCAGCCACCTCTCCAGATAGCCCCAAGGAGATTTGTTCGCGTTAGCGTTCCCGTTCGGCGTTAGCCGTTGCCGAAGGCTAGGGTACTCCTGTCTCCGCCTTGAGGGGGCAGCGTCCTAAACCAAGCTAGACGATGAGGCTATGTTCATCAGTAGGAGTAGCAGGACTTGAACCTGCGACCTGTCATCTTATGAGGATGCCGCTCTACCGACTGAGCTATACTCCCAAACAACGACCCTAAGGGCATTTGAACCCCTGTCTCTGCTTTGATAGAGCGGTGTCCTAACCACTAGACAATGGAGCCTTGTGTACCCAGTGGGAGTAGCAGGGGTCGAACCTGCAACCATACGGTTAAGAGCCGTCTGCTCTGCCATTGAGCTATACTCCCATGCACCAGATAATTAGCAGATTGAGAGGTCGAGGTGGGATTTGAACCCACGAATAAGAGCTTTGCAGGCTCCCTCCGTAAACCGCTTGGATACTCGACCTCGTTCATCAATCTGATAGCCCCAACGGGACTCGAACCCGTATTGCCTGCTTGAAAGACAGGTGAATTAGCCCTTATTCGATGGGGCCATTTGGTGGGAAAAGGAAGATTTAAACTTCTCTAATTGCTGTTGAGCGAGGCTAACCGGACTCAAACCGGCGACCCTTCCCTCGACAGGGGAATGCTCTGACCAACTGAGCTATAGCCTCGTGACTCAATCAGCAATTCCCACCTTTTTAGGTCTTGATTTTGGGGAGCGTAGCAGGTGTTAACCCTGACCTCTTTTTGTAAGAGGAAATCAACGGTTGTTCAGAACAGATTAGATAGTACTCTGGACTAATTACCAGTTGAGCTACGCTTCCCTTCAAGACTTCTGTGCCTATGGCTGTCAGCACAGATTGATGAATTAAATGGGTGCTTTCTTATTCAGTTTTCAAGGTTCAGTAAAAGGACTTAGATTATTTAGAGAAACAACCGACGCTCTAGGTGATATCTCTGTTGGATATTGCGAATTGTTTCAGTTGTTTTTGTTGGGTTGATGCTTGCAGATGACCTTTTATCTCGCTCTCTTTCAGGTTTTCGGAAAGGAAGCTTATTCGGTCTTTTATTTGACTCTCGTCTGGGTCTACGTTGACCGGAGAGTCGAATCAGTAGTAACAACATAGTGATTTCGAGTTGGAGTTCTTAGCTCCGTTCTTTGCTTCACTACATTTATACTACATAAATACTACAAAAAGTGTCAAGGGTTTGGAGAAAAATTTTTTTGAGTTTTCGATGCCTTCCTGCTACTGGGATAGAGCGAAAAGAGCTAGGGAAGAGTTGCTTAGTAAGCTGCTGTGCATCTAGTTTGCATAATCTGGACGGGAAAGATGCCCATCCCACAAGAGATATACTCAGCATCAAGTTGCAAGTTAAATGCGCGACAGCTTAGTCGATATATATATTGCAAATCTTTTTTCCCTTAGTCCTGTAGTAAGAACACCTCTAATACAGTCGAAGGAAACAGGAGGTAGCATCAGTGTGCTACCTCGTCTGATTGAATGGACTAATGTTTAGCGTTGCCGCTTAGTTAGGGAAGGCATCTAGTCCGGATTTGAGACTCTTCCCAAAGTTTGAGGAGGAAGAATTCAACGGCGTAACTCATAGATGTTACAAAGACGCCTTCCTCACTATCGACATCGGATGTCATCCAAGTTCCTTTCAGGCTGACTTCGATGT
>JBFLZA010000056.1:0-20435 GCA_040756535.1 Cyanobacteriota bacterium | reverse complement strand
GCTATGCCGCCTTAGTTGGGTTAACCTTCACGCCGGATGTGTTTGCGGCAGGTGTGGATATTGTCGGCCCCAGCAACTTGATTACTTTACTGCAAAGTATTCCCCCTTACTGGGCACCCTTGCTCGCCAATATGTATCACAGAATTGGCAATTTGGAAACGGAAGAAGAGTTTCTGAAATCGCGATCGCCTTTATTTTTCGTTGACCGCATCGAGAAACCTTTACTCATTGGGCAAGGGGCAAATGACCCACGCGTCAAGCAGGCGGAAAGCGAACAAATCGTTGAAGCAATGCGAAAAGCGGGGAAACCAGTAGAATATGTTCTCTATCCTGATGAAGGGCACGGTTTCGCTCGTCCGGAAAACCGATTGCATTTTTATGCGATCGCCGAAGAGTTCCTGTCAAAATATTTAGGAGGTCGTTTTGAACCCGTAGGAGACATTGCAGGTCATTCCGGTAGCTTAAAATAAGCCCTTATCAGTTCAAAAGGCAAAATTAACAATGACTCACAAAGTATAATTTTGCCTTTTGCATTTTGAAAACTGAGGGGTGTAGGAAAGCGTGTTGAGATTGCTGAAGTCTGTAATGGGTAGTCCCTGGTTCCATGCTCTGCTACTTTTACTATGGATAGCGGTTGGTGCTGGTTTGCGCTTGATGCGCTTAGGCTCAAAAGCGCCTTGGACGGATGAATTTGCCACGATTGTTTTTAGCCTGGGTCATAGTTTTAGAACAGTACCCCTAGACCAAGCCATCTCCCTTGACGTTCTCCTGCAACCGATCCGGTTTGAACCAACAACTGGGATTGGAGATGTCATCGCCAACCTACTTACACAAAGCAATCATCCCCCACTCTATTTCGTGCTAGCTCATCTTTGGATGGGTTTGTTTCCTCCAGAAGACGGGCTAGTGTCGATGTGGGTGGCGCGATCGCTTCCGGCTCTTTTCGGCGTACTCTCCATCCCAGCCATGTTTGGTCTAGCCTATCTCGCTTTCCGCTCTCGGTTAGTGGCGCACTCTTGCGCGGCGATGATGGCTGTTTCACCCTTCGGAATATTTTTGGCTCAAGAAGCTCGCCATTACACCCTGGCAATTTTGTTCGTTATTGCCTCGCTCTGTTGCTTAATTGTTACCGTACAGCGACTCAATCACCGTAGTTCGATACCCATTTGGCTCGGAGTTTCCTGGGTAGTTATTAACACCTTGGGTGTGGCTACTCATTACTTTTTCGCCCTTACTCTTTGCGCCGAAGCCTTGATGTTACTCGCAATGGCATGGCATCAAGGAAAGAAGGGGAGATGGGGAGCTGGAGAGCTGGGGAGCGGGGGAGTGGGGGAGCGGGGGAGCGGAGGAGCTAGGGAGCAGAGGAGCGGAGGAGCAGAGGAGCGGGGGAGCAGGGGAGATGGGGAGCAATCTTTGATTTCATTTCCAACGAAAACAAAAGCTTTTCACTCCATTGCACTCTCTTCTAAGCTTCTGCTTCAAAATCAAACTAGAACCAATCCTCAATCCAACTCTAGACCTTGGCGGAGAATTTATCTAGTTGTTGCAGGGACGGTAGCGGGTAGCTTAGTTTGGTTACCCATTTTACAAGCCAACTACGATAGTGACTTAACCCATTGGATTTATGATGGTGAGCCTCTCAAGAGATGGTTTGAACCCATTGGTAGAGTTTTAGCTTGGTTAATCACCATCCTAATATCGCTGCCGATGGAAATCTCAGCAGTTTCTTTGGGAATTGCGATCGCATCTGGAGTCGTGACAGCAATTTTCTTACTCTGGGCTTTACCCCTTCTGTGTTCAAGCCTTAAGTTGGAACACTTTCCCCCGGATATACGCTTGAACATCCGAGTGATGAGGGATTTTATCATCGGAGCCTTGGCGCTATTTTTTGCTATTACCTACACTCTCGGAGCTGATTTAACCCTAGCACCCCGTTATCAATTCGTATACTTTCCAGCCGCGATCGCTTTATTAGGGGCAGCACTTGCCACGACTTGGAACACTTCAATCGACCTCTCCTATGAAAATAGACACGGGGACACGGGGGCGTGGGGACACGGAGAAAGGATTGGCAAACCTCAGCCCTCTGCAATACAACTCTTTAAAAGAGGGGGTAAAACAGCCGTCATCCTCATTTGGCTCATGGGACTGTTGGGAGGAGTGACAGTAACTTGGAATCTTGGCTATTTGCAGAGCATTCGCCCTGATTTTTTAGTGAAGGTCATTCAGAACGTATCAAATGTTCCCATCCTTGTCGCCACGACTCATGAACACCACGGGCATACAGGCAGAATGATGGGGTTGGCTTGGGAATTCAAACACCTAAACCCATTCGATGCTTCTGATAGCAAAGAAATGATTTCTCCTCAGTTTCTTTTAGCCCATGCCGACTCGGCGTCTCAGGCACAAGACCCTGCGATTACACTTCAAAAAACAGTCGCTGAACTCCCCCGCCCCCTAGATATATGGCTTGTGAATTTCCATGCAGGAGTTGACTTAGCCCAACAAAATTGTTTTGCTGTCTCCCAATCCTTGCCAAAGCTGGATAGCTACTGGTACCGACTGTATCGCTGTCCTGTATCTGAGGTAAAAGGTAATGGGTAAGGGGTTACCAGTTGAAAAGTTGGCAGGTTGAAAAAATTATGAATTGCGAATTATGAATTATGAAAAAATTTCCTTACAAAGCTTGGCTTGCCAGAGTTTGGTGACAAGCGATGTTAGTGGGAGTTGAAATCTCTTTCTAATCCGTGAACTAAGAACGATTCATAATTCAACATTCATAATTCATAATTTCACATCGCACTGTAGTACAAAAATTGATCCGTTGATTCCGGGAAAATAGTGTTCTCAATCTGCATATCTTCAAAGTCAATGCCATTGAGTCTCGCTTCATTTAGATTTGCGCCAGTTAAATCTGCCTTTTTCAAAATTGCCCAGGTTAAGTTAGCCTGCTCTAAAGATGCTCGGGTCAGGTTGGCTCGCGTTAAGTCTGCTCCTTTGAGATTTACACCTTGTAGCTGTGCTTCGCTCAAATTAGCTCTTGTTAAGTTAGCGCCTTCTAAGTTAGCACCGCTCAATTTGGCTTCCCGAAGGTTAACTGCTTCTAAATCAACGCCACCCAGATCTAAGTCTTTCAATAAGGCTCTGCTCAAGTTGACACCATTTAAAGAAGCTCCATAAAGCTTTGCTCCAATAAGTCTTGTCTCTGATAAGTTGGCCCAATTGAGGTTAACACCACTAAGGTTTGCCTCTCGCAGATTACTTCTTTGGAGATCTGCTCCACAAAGGTTCGCCCCCCATAGATTTGCGTGTCTCAGGTTGACAGCACTCATCGTTGCGCCACTTAGCTTTGCTCCCGGAAGTTTTGCCTTCACCATAAAAGCTCCACTGAAGTTGGCTTTCGTTAGGTCTGCTTCTACCAATTTGGCATCGTTCATTTTGACAAAACTCAGATTGGCCCAGTTCAGTTGAGCACCGCTGAGATCTGACTTGATGAGAAATGCTCGACTGAGATTTGCGCCTCTTAGGTTAGCCCTCGTGAGATTGACACCGATTAGAGCGACTCCCCTTAAGTCCGCTCCACCCAGGTCAGCTCCCGAAAAATCTCTATTTCCTTGCTCGTAAAGCTGGAGCAGATTTCTCACTTTCATAGCTCAGGCACTCCAATGATTAGTTGTTCACCTAAACCGTTCAACACACTTCAATTCCTCGCTTCAATCACCATTACAGCCCTAGCGCTATATAAGAATTAAAAAAATGAGATGTATTTGTTAAAGTTTCGTATTAAAACTTTAATTAATCATAATTTTAGTCCACAATCCTTTCGATTTTATCAAGTTAGCTCGATTTTGCCATCAAGATTCAATGAATTTTTGCTAACTCTGAAGGGATTCATTTCGCATTCAGTTTCGCCAACTTGCTACCTAAAAGGCAGTAAACATCTATTTATACAAATTTAAAACTCTTCAAAATATTAGAGGTTGAACCTTGTAGTTTTGTATTATTAAAGGGGATTGGGTCAAAAATGTCAGTAGAACTGGCGAAAAATTACTTTCTCTCTACAGAAGGATTACCTACTACTAGATCCATCCTATTTAATGTATGAGCCAGGTAAAACCAAATCCAGTAAGAAAATCCCTTTATTCCTAGACAGGCAGGAAAACTCTCGGAGCCGGGGGGGTAGGGGACTCCCGGAGAAAAAACCCTGGCTGAGTCTATGAACGAAGAATCTCCGCCCTAGAAGTGCGGAGAGTGTCAATTTATTTGTAAGTATCCGGCTAAGCCCTACGATATTTTTGAATTTTTAAGCTAGCGGTAAGCTGGTGGTTAGCGATCGGAAACTCAATCTCCTTTCACACCCACCAGGCAACCGTCTTGTCCCGCTCAAACTCAAGGTTGAGTGGGTTGTAGGGAGTAGACTTGACCATCAATCAATAGTCGAGTAATCCCTTTAGCTTTCAGATGAGAGCAAGTCTTTTGAAGCATCCGGCTATCAGGAACTTTAATCACTCGCTGGGAACGATTAGAAAAACGTCGTGCTACTTTATGGTTGTCAAATACTGGCAGCGTTTTCTCCTGAATTTCTCCAGCAGGAATTTGGCCTAAATCACTAAACTCCTTAAGAGGTCGAGCGATTAATTCCGCTGCTCGGTCTACAACCAGATAGCAAGTTCTGGGAAGAGAGGCTTCCGAAAAAGGTAAGACTTGAACATTAATACCCCTTTCGGAAAAAGAGGTTTTTATCAGTTCCCGTCTCTGAGGCTCCTCTACCTCATCCTCCCATTCATCATCTAAATCCTCATCTAGATCTTCATCTTCGTCATCTAAATCCATCAAGTCGTCATCTAGCAACTCCTCTAAGTTGCTAGTATCTTCCTGCTCAAGGTCATCGAATGGCTGATCTGACTCTTCAAACTCATTTTTTTGAGCTGAGGCAGTAAAGTCTAGCTGCAACTGAGTTTGTACGTCTTTGTCCTCACTATCATCTGACGAGAGAGGGGTTGAGGAACGCCGCCGTCGCCGACGACCGTCTACATAACTTGACGATGATGCAGTATCGGATTCGGCCAATGGTGGTGCCTTTGGCTCAATGACAGGCGGTGATTCAACCTCTTCCTCAGGCTCTACGAATGGTTCGTGAGTTAGGATGGCAGGCGAGGAAGCACCGTGAGGAGTTCGATTTAAGCGCTTTTGCTGGATAAGCTCTTCGTATTCGGACTCTACCAAGTTGCTTTTAAGGATGCGGCTAATGGTGGAGTTACTCACGCCATAGCGCACTGCCAAGGTTGAGGTTGTTTCTTCGGGATTTCGATACAGACTTAGGATGTCGCTTTTGTCGGCATCAGACAGTTTTCTTGGACTCATAGCTTACTTTAAGCTCGCTTGCGCGTACTGCGGCGAGAGCGGCTTGATACGTCATATTCTAGGGCAGCACCAATAGCAAACAGTACACCACTGAAAACAAAAAAGACTTCCAGTAGGCTTCCGCTTTCGTATTTTATAGCGGTAGCATCTTCATATTTAAACCACATATCCGCAATGTATAGGGAAAGTGTGGCAGCGGCAATCACACGCCAAGACTGAGCAAAACGTCCTCCCCAGAATGCCAATAAAAGCGTTGAGGCAATGATCAGAAGGAAGACATCGCCAACGATGTAAAAGAAATTTATTGGTCTAGAAAGTGGACTGAGTTGCTCTCCAACGGATTTGGCCCAAGCCGGAGCACTGGTTTGAGCCTCCTGCTCTGGGTCGGTTGTAGAGGTTTTGTCTGGAGCAGAGGGATTCCCTTGAGCGGAAGCTATTTTGGCAGACGTTTCCGCTTGGGATGCTACCTGCTCAGTAGCAGGAGAAGCTATATTAGCTTCCTCTGATGCCACATTAGGAGTGGCAAGCAGCACCCAAACGGCTAGGGCAATACCCACAGCCGCGATCGCTGCTACTGTTATCCACTGCCAAACCTCTAAATTCAAACGCCTAGGTAAAACGGCTAAAACCATTCCCCAGCTAAGAAATATATAGAACGTTAAGTAAAACAGGTCTGCTGGTGATACATCCGGGTCAAGACCAAAAGAGAGTTCCCACACCCCAAATATTAGGTTAGCAATAAACCAGGAAATCATTCCCAGACCGATTCCTAACCAAACGTTACGTCCACTCGCAATATTTGGGCTACGCCAGTTTCTGTAACAGAGTATAGCCGCTCCTAAAAAGGGAAGAGTTTCCAAGATATAGGTACCTATCAGGTACCACAATGGGCTTTCTTCCCCCGGTGCTGTAATGCTAAACAGCAGAAAGAACAATAGGGATATCACCGCCCAAGCAATTCCCCCGTAGACGATGTTCTGAGCGCTTAGGGGGGCTTGAGGAGGCGATGATTTTTCTTTTTCTACAGAAGAGCTGCTCATAAGACTTTCACCCTTATCACTAACAATCAAAATCGCCAAAAGCCGATGTAATAAAAATTATCGGCTGGCGAGCAGCATCATGAATTGCGATCGCCAGCTAGGGCATATTTATTTAACATTTCTTCTAGCTTATCGCCATAGCTTACCCAATGGAGTTGATTGGAGCCACTCCATAAACTGATTTTGCTCAGCCACGGGCATATCTTGCAATATATCCCTCACTCCTTCAGCAAAGTTGGTATTTCCAAAATACTCCTTACCTAGGCGATAAAGTTCCTGCAATAGAGTGATGATATGGTGTTCTTCCCAAGCAGGAACCTGTAAGGTCGTCAGGGGGTCTATATTGAGTAAGTGTTTCACCGCTGCTGGCGAATCCGCTTGGGGAAAGTGCCACTTTTGAAATACATCAGAGAGATCTTTCTGGAATAATCCCGCTTGCCTACCCCCCAAAAGGTCTTCCACATCAATGTAAACCGTTTGCAACAGTAAAAGGCAAGCTTGGGTAAACGGCACCAGTTTAGCGTCAGCACCGCTCTCAGTTCCTAGTTGATCGATACGGATTTTTCCCCAAACGCTGTAGCGATCGGGTTCTTCTAACAAAACGCAAACCTTGCCGCGATTATCCGTTAGATCTCGCCAGAAGGCTTTAGCTTCTTCAGCTTGGTGGGCACTAAATACACTAATCAAGCGGAAAGACTGCCCCTGGTAATTAAGAATCGGGATTTGTTGGTCCCGCTTCGGGTGCTGAATACTAGAGATTTCAACATCCTGCCTTTTCAGAATAAACATGACTCTGGCAAATGACTCCTGACCGGGCTAGGGGTGCTGAGGGGACGCACTGCAACACCCAAGTAACCTTCTTTCTCTCCAGAATGCTTGCGGTTAGCGTTTAACTGAGCTGCGATAGAGCCTTTGCGCCTCGGTCTATGGGCTTACCCCCTTAAGTCATACCGCTATCACTGCAAGCATCTGATGTGATGGTTTATAGTGTACCCCGATCGTCAACTGGCTTGTTGCCAGTGTTCCTGAAGTATCAAGTAGCCCTCAGAAGGGCGTATACTAGGACACATAAAAATCCTTTGGCTCCTCAAGCCGATTGGCTTGCCATTATTAGGTCAGCAGGGATACAATACCTGATACTATTGGGCGGTATCAAACAGATACCATCTCTGTGTCAACGAAAAGCTACTTAATCTCAGTGGTAGTTTTTCCCAGAGACCAAAAAGTGCTAACGCTAACTTGCCAATGGCTAAGTCAGTCGTCTAAATTCAGTACGATAAAGCTATGCTCTCGTAGCTCAGGGGATAGAGCAAGGGATTTCTAATCCCTTGGTCGTAGGTTCGAATCCTACCGAGGGCGTGACACAGGAATAACGAAGAAAGGGAAAAGGATGAGACCATTGTCTTTGCCCTTTTCCTTTTCTCTGTTCATCCGATTACTCAATCAGTCCTCTAGATGTGGATACCACACTCTGTTTTGCCCGTGCCGCGCCAACGACCCGCACGTTCATCTTCGCCTTCTGCGACTGGCGTTGTGATGGGTTCATCGCCAATGCTGGGATAGCCTTGATCGTGTAAAGGATTGTAAATAACGTTATGTTCGTGGGCATAAGTCCAGCTTTGTTTACGAGTCCAAGCCGCTAGGGGGTTAACCTTGATGCGTCCCTGGTTGTCAAGTTCAAAGACTGGCATCTGTGCACGCGTTACCGCTTGGTCACGACGGCGACCTGTAATCCAGGCAACGGTGTTGAGTTCTGCTATACCTCGTTGCAGAGGTTCAATCTTGGTCAGGTGATGGAATTGTTGAATATCCTTATCCCAGAGGGCATCACCGTATCGAGCAGCAAACGCTTCGCGAGAATCAATATCTGGAATCTTGTAAACTTGGAGATCCAAGTTGTACAGATCCTTGGCTTTGGCAACCAGTTCCAAGGTTTGAGGAAAATGATACAGCGTGTCCAGAAATATTACGGGCACGGGAGTTGCTGGCTTCAGGTCGCGGTAGAGAATATCTGTAATGACGAGGTCATCAATATTAAAAGCACTGGTTTGTACGAAACCGGTCGGAATATTTTCTACACACCATGCCAAAATTTCTCTAGGGTGTGCCGTGTCAAAACGCTGGTTTAGCTCATCTAAGTTAAAGTTGGAGGGTTGAATCGGTGATTGTGTCGATTGGGTCATACTGGCTTGCTCGTTTAGTGTTTGGAGGATTTTCAACTCAGTCGATTTTAACTCAGCAAAGAACATATTCCGACCGGAAAACCGGATATCAAGTTCGCGATCGCATTCTCAACCCAACAACGTACCATTAACTTGCTAAATTTTCCTTGACACTCCCCTCACCAGAAGTGGGAAGATGCTTTCGTCTTGGTAAGTCGAACGACTTCACCCATCCCGCCTTTAGCGTGCCCGCTTCGCTCGCTTTGAAAGCATCGTCAAAATATTGGAGAAAATCCATGCAATTAATTCTCTACAGTAAACCGGGTTGCCATCTTTGTGAGGGACTGCAAGAAAAGCTAGAGCAGATCGAAGGTTTGCCGTTTGAACTAGAGGTACGAGACATTACCAGTCGAGAGGATTGGTTTCAAGCTTATCAGTACGAGGTACCCGTTTTGTGCCGAGACAGGGAGGGTAGGGAAGAACCGCTTCCTCGTCCTTCTCCCCGCGCAACAGTGCCGCAGTTGGCACGAATGTTACAGAACTATTTATTGGCAGATGAGGCAAAATAGGCGCAGAGGCAGGGAGAGAGAGAGGGGGGAGACAAGGGAGACAGAGGATACAAGGGGGCAGGTTAGCTGCGAGATATAGAGTAAAGTTGCCTCTTTGTCTTCTTTTTCCCATACCCCATTCCCAATTCCCTATTCCCAATTTCTATGTGAGGAGCAAGAATTGAGATGAAGCTACGCGAGTTATTAGCCCAGATTCCCAGCATTGAAAAAATGCCTGCTGACCATCGGGCGCTTGAGGCCCAAGTGAAGGGACTCTGTACCAATTCCCATGCCTGCCAGTCCGGAGATTTATTTATTGGAATGCCGGGAACGCGGGTCGATGGGGGGGAGTTTTGGGAAAGTGCGATCGCTTCTGGTGCTGTTGCTGCCCTGATTTCTACCCAAGCGCTTGAAAAATGCCCTCCTCAAGGAGAGAGTGCTTGTATTATTTCAGCTTCAGACATGGTTACTGCCTGTGCACAAGCAGCAACTGCCTTCTACGGATATCCGGCACGGCAATTCAAGCTGATTGGTGTCACTGGCACTAACGGAAAAACCACTACTACCCATCTCATTGAATTTCTCCTCGCTCATGCCCAGCTACCGACAGCACTTCTGGGTACGCTGTATACTCGCTGGCCGGGTTTTCAACAAACGGCGATTCACACGACGCCGTTTGCTGTGGAGTTACAACACCAACTCAAGTCAGCCGTAGATGCAGGGTGTCAATTTGGTGTAATGGAAGTGAGTTCCCACGCTTTGGCACAAGGACGGGTGAAAGGCTGTCCGTTTGAGGTGGGAGTATTTACCAATCTCACTCAAGATCATTTGGACTTTCACCGCGACATGGAGGATTACTTCGCGGCAAAAGCCTTGTTGTTTAACTCAGATTATCTCCAGGGACGGGCCATTATTAATGCCGATGACCCTTATGGCCGTAAGTTAATTGAAGCACTGCCTTCAGATCAAGTTTGGAGCTACAGTGTTACACAAGATTCAGCGGACTTGTGGACGAGTGACCTGAAGTACGAACCAACTGGGGTGAGCGGTAGACTGCATACACCGGCGGGTGAAGTGCCGTTTCAATCGCCATTAGTGGGTCAGTATAATTTGTCTAATTTGCTGGCGGCTGTCGGCACGGTTTTACATTTAGGTCTGAAATTAGAGTCGGTGGTGGAGGCGTTACCTCAATTTCCAGGTGTCCCCGGACGTATGGAACGGGTGCAACTGAAGTCGGAGCAGGATATTAGTGTAATTGTGGATTATGCTCACACCCCTGATAGTTTGGAGAACTTGCTCAAGGCATCGCGTCCCTTTATTCAGGGCAAGATGATTTGCGTGTTTGGTTGTGGGGGCGATCGCGATCGCACCAAGCGCCCTAAGATGGGGAAAATTGCGGCCGAACTCGCCGATGTCGCTGTAGTGACCTCTGATAATCCTCGCACAGAAGACCCGGAACGAATTTTGCAAGATATTTTGGAGGGTATTCCCTCATCCGTAGAACCCATTGTATTTTGCGATCGCGCGACTGCCATTCGTACCGCCATCTTGCAAGCTCAACCAGGAGACGGTGTTTTGATTGCCGGAAAAGGTCACGAAGATTATCAAATTCTAGGGACAGAAAAAATTCACTTTGATGACCGAGAACAAGCACGCGCAGCTCTTGGTGAGCGATTAACATAATAGTCATTGGTCACTAGTCACTCATCATTGGTAAGCAGAGTGCTGGAAATCAACGGAACTTTTTAAGGCTGGTAAGGAGAAAGAGGGGATGGGTAACGGTATCAAACTTATTTCCCATTACCCACTACCACCAGCAGGGTTTCATTCCCTCTATGTGCTTTCAGGATTGATGACTAATGACTAATGATTAATGACTAATGGCTAACAACTATGAATCTACCCTCTACTCAAGATTTGTCTCTCTACCATCTGGCTTTAGAGACTCTTGAACCTTCCCAATCCCTGAGCGTTAGTCTTGATACACTCAAATCAGTAGTAGGGGGGCTGATTGATGTTCTAAGTGAGAGGAAAATTCTGGCAAATCTTTGGGTCAAGCTACCATCAACTGATGACTGGTTGACTCAACTGAAGCGGTATCAGTCCTCAGTTGGGAGTCCACAGAAGATTTATTTGTGCAGAAGTTTGAGCGAGGATTGGGTAGAGGGCAAAGAAGAGGTTGAGGAAACGGATAAGGCCCACGGAAATTGCCAATTTTTCACCGTGCCGCTCGTTGCTGGAAGCCAACTAAAACGAGAATACTTTTTGTTAGTTCTTTCTGAGACGTTCAGTAGTCTAATTTTGGCTTCTGGGTTCTATGCACCTGAGTCATCGGTTGCAACAGCACAGCCTCAAACTCAGCGGCTGCAAGTTATTTACACCTTTGAGCAAAGAGTGATTCAGCGAGTCTTGGAGGGGATAAAGGGAGCGATCGCTGTTAATGATTCTATAGCTGATGAGCTAAAAGCACTCTATGAAATTCAATTGCCTCAGCTTTCTGCTTGTGAAGAAAAGACCCTATTAACTCGATTGTTGGTCAAGCAAATACAGCATACAGAGGAAATGCTTCATCCTGATGTTACTAGCGAGCTAAGCTTGGATGACTCCGTTGTATCGTTAACCCAGGCAGAGCTAACCCATCTTTTAGACAGTGCCACAAATACACCCCCACTGAGGGATTACCTGCTCAACAGAGATGAGTTATTCAAGCGAGTGGCACAGGAATTACGGACGCCTTTGACAAGTATGAAAACAGCACTGAAGTTATTAGATTCGACGCATCTCAAGCCAGCACAGCGTCAACGCTATTTTCAGCTATTGAATACAGAATGCGATCGCCAGAATTCCTTGATTGCCGGATTGCTAGATCTCGTGCAGTTAGACAGCGAACCTCAACCCGCAGTAATGCCGTCCGTGCAGCTGTTGGACATTGTCCCCGGTGTTGTTAGTACCTATCAACCCCTCGCTCAAGAAAAAGGCATTCAAATTGGTTACACAATTCCCCCAAATCTCCCTCCAGTTGCCTGTGCTGAGATGTGGCTGCGGCAAATTGTTATCAATCTTCTTCACAACAGTCTCAAATTTACCTCTTCTGGTGGTCAAGTTAATGTCAGAGGAACTGTTCAAGGGGAATATATTCAACTAGGATTTAAGGATACGGGGATTGGTCTTGCTACTAGTGAAATTCCTAGAATCTTCGACAGTTTTTATCGGGGACGCTCGAACCTTGGAGAAAACACAGGTGCGGGTCTAGGTTTGACGATTGTACAGCAGTTATTACTGCGCTGCGGAGGGTCAATTTCGGTCTCCAGCCGATTGGGTGAGGGTTCCCATTTCAAAGTGCTTTTACCTGTGGCTTTAGAAAAAAATTCTAAAATATAGTTAAAAACTAGGGATTTAATTCTTTATCTCTTTACGAGCAAATTTACCAAATTATTTTAAATTTAACCATCAATAAGTATCTCTATAAAATGATTGGAAACTCTAATTCAATATTAAATAATTCAATGAAGCTTTATAATCCCTTGATACCGATATTATTCTTTTATTTTTCCCATTAAATTAACTAAAATCTGATCGTACTTTAAAAATCTTAGAGGATAACTACTCCTTTTGACATATTCCTTTAGAGAGAAATTACTCCGTATAACAGTGCATTACAGCTCTTTAGGGGATGACATTGAGGGATGACAGTTATTAATCTGGTCTATAGGTAGATTTCTTGTTTATAGAGTTTGTTAACCTAGCAGTTAGCTCGGCTAGCGCTCCCTATAAAATGGCTCAATAATGGGTTTAATTTCCTTGTAGGAAAGCTGTAATGTCTCCTAGAATTCTGGGGAGACTCCCAATGTCGAACGCCACTCACCAGATTTTTGTGAACGTTTTAATTTTTGGAGAGTGAATTATGGTTCGCACTCTAGCTCCGTTGGTCTATTACGACAGAGTGGATGGTACTTATATTAAAGTTGGTACAGGAAGCTGGCAACAATGGCTTTCCAAAACTCCTCGTTTCAGATATGAATCGTTCTGGGGTTTTTTTACCGTATGTCAGGAGCATCGAGGAGAAGAGATAGTCTGGTTAGCTTATCAGCAATTTCAAGACCAACTCAGATGTGCTGATTTAGGGGCTACTAAAGATTTAACCCTCGATAAATTAATAAATACGGCTAAACAGCTCAATGCTAGTGAAACTACTTATGCTATTTATTGGGGAAATAAAAATCAAATAAAACAGAACGGTGAAAATTTCAGGAATAATTCAGAACGTTTTTCCCAAGAATTAGAAATTAATGCTGTTCGTCAGTGGTGCATTTTTTACAATCATCCCAATGGACAAGTAGAGTTTATGGGGGCGTTTTGGGAAAGAGAGCAGGCTCTGTCTCAAATCCAAAATTTACTGAATCTAGCTCACTCTTCTGAGCTAATGGGTAACTTACAGGATGTTTCATCCTGTAACTATGAGGTTAAAGAAGAATTGATCATACCCGCTAGCTACTCTCAATCTAGTTTTGAAACTCCTAGTTTTAACAGTAAGGTAACAGCTAAGGAAATAGAGCTTCTACATCAAGTATCAGAGTTGCGTCATCAGCTATCTGAATTGAAAAAGCGAGTAGAACAAGAACAACAACTCAATACTCATTCTGATGACCCAGTGAAGTTCCTATGGAACTGAAGTTAAGCTCATTCCTCGACTGTTAACGCAGCGGGGCGTAGCCCAGTACAGGGGATGGAAGAGTCATTGGTTATTAGTCATTAGTCATTGGTCATTAGTCATTAGTATTACAAATGACTAACAGATTATCACTACAGTTAATTAACTGGATTTGATCTGACCGTACATATTACTATTACTGACTTCCAAAGGCAGAAATATAGTCATAACTTCGCCTTCTTGGGGTCGCTGTCGCACAATCAGTTTCCCTCCCAACGCTTGGAACAGATGTTTCGTCACATTGAGATTTAAACTGAGACTTCCAGTTTCTGGTTGGAACATCAGTAGCTGACCAATCGACTTTAATGTCGAGCAACTAAAATGAGTTGATGGGTCTGAATTACTATTCTTTTCTGGATCAGACTGCGACTGAAACTGCAACTTTAGCTGGTCTCCAGCAGGTGTAACCTGTACTTGGATGTGACCTCCAGAGGGAAGAGAACGAGTAAAGTTTTCAATCAAACCTGTCAGCACTTGATCGAGCATGGCAGGATTGCTGACGACAGCGGGTAGCTTTTGGGGTAAGACGACCTCTAAGGTTAAGTTACGTCTTGCTGCTTGCTTTTGCCAACGAGGGATACTGTGTTCAAAGACCTGATCTAGTGACATGGACGTTAGATTGACAGACACTTGCTTGACTGCTTCTGTTTCTAACTCTACTGCCCGGAAAATCAGCTCCATGCGGTTAATTTGTTCGGTACACTCATGATCAATAATTTCTAGACGCCGTATCACTTCCGGAGCCAAGTCACGACGCTTCAGCAGGAGTTTGGTCAAGGTACGGATGGTTGTCAGAGGTGTCCGAATTTCATGGGTTAGTGCTTTGAGCAGTTCTACATCAGGTGTGGTTTCGCGAGGATTAGAGAGTTTATTAACACTTCGCTCCTCATTTTTCACTAACCGCTCCCAATGACGCCCCATTTGGAAGTTATCATCCTGGGACTCAGAGGGTTTTGATTGAGTAAGGGAATCTCTAGACGTGATTGGTATTGTCTGAACTTTTTCGGCTTCAGGCGGTTCTGGTAAATTCTGGAGCAGCAAACGACTGAAGTGCGTTACGAGGCGATAATCAGGCGGCTTCGGAGTAAATTGCTCGATTAGAGATTCTAGCTTGCTCAGTTGATGAGGACTACTGAGTAACATCCGAAGGCGGAGTGCGCTCCAAGCCTTTTGGATATCCTCCGGGTCAAAGGAGAATACAAAGGCGGGAGCGCCTGTCAGGTCTTCTCCAAGAACCATGACTAAGCTAAAGCTACTGGTAAAAACTAGACAAAACTTCTCTGATGCCAGTGGGTCAGCAGGAAATACGGGTAACCTGTATGCTGTATTGTCAGTGTGTTGATGCTGTTCAGTTTTAGCGGGAGGCAGTTGAAAGGGCATCCAAGCTAGGGTTTGATAAGTCTCGCTCGTAAAAATGCCTGTTTGGAACTGAGCAAGAAGAGTTGGGTGACTCAAAACTGGCAAAGGACCCGCTAAGACCAAGCCTTGGATCGGCGATGGGTTGGAATTAGAGGCGTCTGAAGCGGAGTTAGCCGTTGCTTGTAGGAGCAACTGTTCTAAACTCGCGATCGCACTTTGCCATTCCCGTTGTGCTTTTGCCGTTGCCGCTTCCTGTTGCGCCGACGCACGCTCTCTTTTTTGGCGACTGGTGACACCCAGGTGACTTTGTTCCGTCACAGTTATCTGTTCGTCTTGTTGAGGCACAGCCTCGCTATTACACCCAGTTTGTTCGCTCTGGGCTAAAACTTCACTTAAGCTTGGTAATAACCACTTTTGCACCACCATCTATCCTCATGCACAGCCAGTGCAGTATTTGCAAGTATCTGCTCTTCTGATTACGAGGTTACTGATATTCGTCATCACTCTGGGGTCGTAGAACCGAACTTTTTGGTCGCGATTACCTGCCCTTGGCTCGAAGCAGTGGATGATTTTGACTTTCTCTTCCAGACTATCAAATTTCCCTCTTCGAGCTGAAAAGCTTTTGAGAGCCGCCTCAACAGAGAGTTTTTCACGCCTACATTCAGTAGATCAGTGTAATTCAACGTATTGCAAAATCCCCATCTCTACCCAGTTGAATCATTTGCTTAACATTTTGTAATTTTTTTAAACTGAGAGGGTATCGCTATTTATTTTTTGCACGATTATGCTGCTGCGACCAGAGCAACGCACCAAACTAGACGATAGTGACGACAAGCTGTTTTACTCGTTTCCACGGTTTGTCACCCATGTGGATGAAGGGTTCATCGATCAGCTCACCCAACTGTACCGCGATCGCCTCCAACCCGATACCCGCATCTTGGATATGATGAGCAGTTGGGTTTCCCACCTCCCAGAGGAGATGGAATTTGCTCACGTCGAAGGTCACGGGATGAATGAGGAGGAACTCTCCCGCAATTCCAGACTGAATCATTATTTTGTTCAAGACCTCAACCACAATCCCAAGCTTCCCTTAGCCGATCAGGACTTTGATGCCGTCCTCAATTGTGTTTCCGTTCAATATCTACAGTATCCAGATGCGATATTTTCGGAAATTTACCGCATTCTTAAACCCGGTGGGATGGCGATTATCAGCTTTTCCAACCGCATGTTCTACCAAAAAGCGATCGCAGCATGGCGCGATCGCTCAGAAGCGGGTCGAGTAGAACTGGTCAAAGGCTACCTTCAGTCTGTACCTGGATTTAGCCCTCCAGAAGTCGTTACCCATCAGTCTGCGGTTCCCAGTTTTCTGCAAATGCTGGGCATGGGCGGTGGCGACCCCTTCTATGCCGTGATTGCCCAACGCTTGTAAGTAAATTTTATAAATTGCATCGGTATACAGAGGTTTCGGGAACTTGGCTGATAGAGATTTGGCATTTTCCCGACTCCCTTACTTATAAAAATAACTTGATATCTATCCAAAGTAAGATTAAGTTTTAGTTAATCTTAAATTAAAATGGATTTAATTCACTGAAGCTTACGTAAAAGTTTCCTCATCTTTTCTTTAGGAGGGAACTAAGGGTGCTGCTGGAGTTGAAACCCCTTAAATTCTGTAAGAGGGCGTAAGCTTTGGTTTATCAAAATTTGAGAAGACGAAAGCAATTTGCAATCATTACTACCCCATTCAGGCTGTACTTCAGACGGGATAACTTACTTAATGCCAAATAAATTTGGTATTAAATGCCATGCCTAAACAGCTTAAACAGCAGTTTTTGACTATACGGTGAATACCAAATATGTTGTCACTGAATTAAATACTCGTTGACTGAGAAAGTTTGAGGAAATAATCCAGGTCAGGCAAAAATTAAGGAGTCATGCCAGTGAAATTAGATTTTAACCACAGCTCAACTCGACTCTTTTGCTTATTTTTAGCGACAGATTTGGCTTTTATCATTATTCATATCTTATATGAATATACGGATTTGATATCAAGCGTATTATTTTCGATTGAACAAGATCGAGGATATGCAGAAATGTTCCAATATATCAAAGAGTATTGGATTGCCATTCTATTATTACTATTAGCTTTTAATCAACGCACCCTTCTCTATTTAGGTTGGTCTTTGCTGTTTTTCTACTTATTGCTTGATGATTCTTTGGAAATTCACGAGTGGTTGGGTGGTAGCATAAGCTACCGACTCGGCATCCCTCCCGCATTTAATTTACGCCCCATCGATTTTGGTGAAATAATTGTCTCAGGATGCGTTGCTGTGTTCTTTCTGAGCTTTATTGGAATTACTTATCGTTTTGGCGATCGCTTTGCCAGAGCTACCTCTAGATATCTGATTGGGATGCTTTTTGCTCTTGCTGTATTCGGAATTGTAGTCGATCTGCTTCACATAGCGATTCAAGTTCCCATACTCGCTCCTATTTTCGCTCTTTTGGAAGATGGAGGCGAAATGATAGTAATGAGCGTAATTGCAGGGTTTGTATTCCTACGTTTTGAGCAGTTGTATTCCAAATTAAACCCACTCAAAAAACCGGAACATACATGGGATGCATAATACAGCTAATTGATTGAACATTTCGCTATCTGTTTGGTGGTGATTACGAATTGATTGGGAATTGGTAAGCTGCTGTATGTCTAATAGTCCTCAACGAGGATGAAAGAAGTAGGTAGCAACCTAAATACTATAGTTCTCTAATGGTCGAAAAATCTTGTAACTTGAGATGATGTATGATTTGGTGGTTATCTCCTCAATTCCTTTAACCACCGACAGGAATGATATCCATCCCAGAAAAATCAAGATTATATATCCTATCAAAAAAATTTTATTTACTATTAGTCTTCCTGTATTTCTTTTTGGGTTTGATTGGAATTCTTAATCACGCGATGTGGCGGGATGAACTGAATCCCTGGTTGATTGCTAGAGACAGCGAATCCATTGTTGAACTCTTCCAGAATATAAAATACGAAGGTCATCCGGGGCTTTGGTACATTTGCCTTTATGTACTGAATCAATTTACCCATAATCCAGTAGCGATGCAGATGACTCATTTAATGATAGCTACTGGAGCAATCTATCTATTCTTAAAATTCTCTCCCTTTACTCGATTACAGAAGCTATTATTTTCATTTGGTTATCTGCCTTTTTATGAGTACTTATTGATTAGCAGAAATTATGCGATTGGTATATTGCTGATTTTTGCTTTTTGTGCATTATATCCTACAAGAAAGAAGAGTTATTTATGGCTTTCACTGCTCTTGTTCTTAGTAGCCAATACTAATGCCTATTGCCTGTTTATTTCGGTCGCGCTAGGGACGGGTTTAATTTTAGAATATAGCTTTCAAGGAAAGTTAGTTGAATTTATTGCAGTAAGCAGAAAGAATTTAATCGGTAGTTTAGCTATTTTTTTTCTGGGTATTGTCACCTCATTAACTCAACTGATTCCTCCTACTGACAGCACTTTGCAAGGTGGATTATCAGGATGGACACTGCACTTCGATCTCTATCATTTAGCCAAAGCCATCATTAGGATTTGGAATAGTTACATCGTCATTCTCATCCCTGGCAAATCTAGTATAGAATTAATTCTTTTTACTACATTATCTCTAGGATTACTATTTTTCACTTCAACTCTCTTAATTCGCAAGCCAGTGGCTTGTTTTATCTACCTATTTGGAACGATAGAAATCATTGTATTCACTTATGTTAAGTTTCTGGGGTCAGCGCGACACTATGGTCATTTATATATATTGTTGATTATCTCTTTATGGATTGCTAGTTATTACCACCGATCTAATCTCTTACTTCAACCCTTGTTGGCTTGGTTTAACCCTTTTTATAAAGGAATTAAGAGTTGGCTGAAGTGGGTAGAAAAGTATAAAATTGCATTTATAACGATAATTTTATTGGCTCAGTTAGTGGCAGGTCTTGTTGCCTTTAGTCGAGATTTATTGGTTCCCTATTCGGCTAGTCGGACAACGGCAAGGTATATTCAAAGTGAACAGATAGAAAATATGTTCATTGTTGGTAGCAGGGATGCTACTATTTCACCTCTATCGGGTTATCTCAACAGGAAGATTTATTACCCTGAAAGCCAGGGTTTGGGTAGTTTTGTACTCTTCAATAGTCAAAGAAGAGAGGTAGACCATGCCGCAGTTTTAGAACAAGTGAGTTCTCTCGTTAAACAAAATCATACCGATATCCTTCTCATCCTCAATAATGAACTCCAAACCTCAAAGGCTGATTTAAGAGTATCTCCATTAGCTAAGTTCACTAAAAGCTTTATTTTCAATGAAGAGTATTACTTATATAGGGTTAGTGGGGAGGCACAAAAGTAGGAATAGTATAGCAAAAGGCAAAAGGCAGAAGGCAGAGGACAGAAGGCAGAAGGTTTATTACGGGTAGGTGGTCGTTTCAGCCGTTAAATCTGTCCTAACCTTTATGGCGACAGCTATAAAAGCATAGATTAAACGGTAGGAACATGATATGTTCAGGGGTTTCCACTTAAGCAAAAAGACGCGAAATTTCCTCTTTTTCTTTTTCAACAACTAAACTGGAAGTGCCACTTGGGCAGCTAAAGTTGCTATTTACTTGAGGCAGAGCCTCCAACACAGCATTCCAAGGCTGGAGCCTTGGAACGAGGCAAAATGAGACAGAAGGTATTTAAGTCACTAACGAAAACGAGCTATTTTGCTCCTAAAAACATACCGTATTACACCAAAATTCAAGGGGTTATAGTTACCCGTCTATCTTTGCCAAAATAGCTGATGCTTGAGTACATAGAGCTTCGTGACAAAGACCATTACTTGCCATTAATCCCCCCCATTGATTGATGTCCCCTTGGTTGTACCGTAAGGGTGTGCCATCAAAATGAGTAAATTGTCCGCCCGCTTCAGTCAGAACTAATTCTGGAGCGGCTATATCCCAGTCTTTAGGAGCAGATTTTCCGGAAAGGGAGATATATACATCTGCTCGCTGTTCAATAATGGTGGCAATTTTACACCCGACGCTACCAACGTAATGTTGCTCTTTGAAAGGTAACTGACTTAATAACTGGTTGAAGCGTTGATCACGGTGAGTACGACTGGCAACAAGTGATAAATCTGCGATCGCATCCCGCTTTGACACCTGTACTCTGGTCGTATGCCCCTCCGGCGTTTCCACAAATGTACCTCCACCCAGAGTCG
>JBFLZA010000055.1:0-20605 GCA_040756535.1 Cyanobacteriota bacterium | reverse complement strand
CAAGAAACACTTTTCGTTGAGGCTAGGCGAAGCATTTGGATACCGAACTTTTGGTCTTTTAACCCCAGCGAGTCGCCCAAATGCTGACGCTCGTTCCTCGCTACCGCTGACGCTCGAAGACTCGCTACCGCTGCGCTAACGCTAACTCCCTTACAAGCGCCAGTGCGTTTCTTCCATCTATAACCACTTCGATTGCGTTCGTGAGGTGCTCTTAACTGACTGGCGGACAGTTGACTTCGATCAGGTAACCTCCCGCTTCAATTACAAAGTCATCGAAGTCGTTGTCTTTACCTACTCCAGGTAAACCATCGTCATCCCAAGCAATACGGGTGCCAGTAATTCCGCCGCGATCGCCAGCGTCTAAGCTGCCATCAAACACGGCAGCTAAGTTGTTTGAAGACAAAACGGTACGTCGGGTTTGACCTGTGGGACTCACAGATTCCAAGTAGAACCCATAGCGTTTATTAGCTTGGAACGTGAACTCACTGTACTGATTTTGTACAGTTCCGCCCTGAAGTGTTCCCAAATGATCTAGAGACGTGCCAACATTATTTTGACCAAAAGTACGAGTTTGAGATTGTCCTGTCCCATAGCCATCATAGGGCTTGGCTTCGCTAAAGAGTACTTTTACAGGTTGACGCGTATCGAGGTCGATGATGCCAATGCTGGACTGATAAGCTCCATGAGACGCTTTGAATTCAAATTCAACTGTGGTATCGACTGGGAATTGGATGGCTTGATTCCCAAAGGAGTCTTGAGCTTGAACGGGTGCAGCAAAAGAACTGAATAATCCCAGCCCCGATACCATTGCTCCCATTAACAATCCAATTCCATTGGCGCGTTTGCTTTTGCGCTGGTTCTGTCTCATTGTTATCCTTACTTCTCCTAACTACAAAATTGCTCTTTAATTGACCAAAAAGGATACTGAGGAGAACAGTTGAAAGTTAGGTTGAAAATTATGAATTGTGAATTATGAAAAACTCAATTCATGTTTGGGTTAAAGTCCCCCAACCTTCAACCCACTCCCCAGCTATCGAAACTACCAAGCTGCGAATTGGGAGCGTGACCGGGTACGATTGACTTGTTCTACGGTGGCTCTTAAGTTTTCCCCTTGTCCTCTTAACTGTTCTAGCTGCCGACAAGCAACGGGAACTTCAGCTGTTTGAGTGGAAGGCTGTCGGGAAAAGCGGCGAGTCGTCGGGGCAGTTTGCTCAAGTTGAGCGAGTGCAGCATTACAAGCATTGAAAGCAGTTTCCGCGTCTTGGTTAAACCGCGTAATGTTTCCGAGTAACTCCGGATCGACGATGCCATCCGTGTCAAGTAAGGGGGGTATGTTGTTCCAAATGTTGGTTCCCGTAATGTCGGAAAAGCTACCAAAGCTACTTTGGACTTTTTGGGCTTGAGCAGAAGTAGCCATTAGCCCTCCTGTCACAACCGATAGGCTGATCATCCACCCGATGGATTTAATGACTTTCATTGGTATGTACTCCTCTCCTTAAAACCGAAATGCGGTTCCAGCGCCTAGGACAAATCGGGGTGCATCACCACCACCCACTAAATCTCGTACAGCTGGGGTAACGACGAAGGGAATGTTCTTAAAGGGGGCGATGGAAAGACCCAATCCTAAATCTTGCCCTGTCCACTCGGCAATCAAACTGACCGGTCGGACAACCCGGACTGCCATATTCCCAAAGACGTTGACGTTATTGTCACCAGCTTTCACCGCACCGTTGGAGCGATACTGTCCATCACCCACACCGACGGTGAATGCTACACGGCTGAAGGGTTTCTTGAGGGAGTCTTGGGTACGGAAAACTTTGGTAATTACTCCGTACTTCGACTGTTCAAAGTCGTTGCGACCAATATTCAAGAAGCCATTCCAACCGATCGCAGCCGATAAATCCTGTCCAAATCTACGGTGTAGTTTGCCACTAAAGCCACCTTCACCAAAGGAATCATTGGTGGTTTCAAAGGCATAGGAGAGTTCGACACCAACGGCTTTGTCTGCATCGCCTAAGCCAATGCCGATACCCCCAGTACCAACAGAACCCTCATCATCTTCTCGAACATCTCGCACTTCTTTTTGATAAGAGCCACTGAGAAATACAGTGTTGTTATCGGCACCATATCCCACAGGAATGTAGATGCTCAATGCGGGGGAAGCTGCATAGTCTTCAACCGGTTCTGGCACCGCCACTCTAGGAATGGCTTGCGGACGCGGACAGCGACGGAAGGTGGTGCCTTGAGCTAGGCGATTATCGCCTGAGTTAGCCATAGCAACGCAGGTGGCATCCGTTCCCGGCTTAGCATCAGCCATCAGTTGGCTGGTTTTAGGAGTCGATGACTGAGCAATACTGTCATCCGGGCTCAGGGCCGCTGCTTGAGTGACAACTGTACCCTCTTTCCTCTCGGCTAACAGAGAAGAATTTTCGCTTGGAGAATTATTAGATGCCAGTTGCTTGACATCAGATGTCGCTATTGGCGTAACGTTGTTCTCAGATTTGAGGGCTTGGGCTTCTGCAATTTTTGCTAGGGTTTCTGCTTGCTTTTCAACCACCACTGGAGTTTTTGTTGATGCAGAAAGCTCTGAGAAAAATTCTTTTTGGGAATTATTTGTTTCTAGCTGTATAGCATTGGGTTGTGCTTCTTGCTTGTTTAGGATGGCAGTCAGTTGACTTTGCTGGGGAGAGGGGGTAATATTTATCCCACTCGCCTCTGAAAGTACAGGTTCTTGAGTAGAACCTTCGGCAGAAATACTGTCATTAGCCTGGGCTGACAGCCCTCCAGCTAAAAGAACAGTTAAAGTACAGATAGCAACGGAAGGAAAACGCATAGCTTCGTCTCTCTTAACTCACACCACTTCGATTGAGAAGTAGCTTTTTCCACATCAGGTTTTGGCTGTTGCCTTAGTCACAGATACACACTTCTAGGCGTAGATCCGGACTGAAGAGTTCCTGAAACTTCAGCCTACGGTCACAACTTGGCGAAATGTTTACGGAAATCCCAGGCAATTGCAAAGATTTCGTGAATATCAAGTATTGAGCTACCTCACTCTTGCGTTTCATTTGCTATATGGTGGAAACTCAATATTGAGGGACTAAATCACTAAGTTGAGGCAGTTGCCCCTGGGAAAAAAGAGCGATTAGAGAATTAAACCCTTCCACTTTTCATTGTTAGTGGAGTAGGGTTAGCAATGATTTAACGTTAACGATGAAATTATCGATGGAAGCCTTTGAAAGGATTTACGGAGTTCCTGGAGAAGTCCGCTATGAGTTTTCTGATGGAGAGACTTTAGTTGGCGTTGCCTCTGTCTCATCCACAGAAAATTCCTACTTCCTCCACATTATTACTGTGATGCCAGATGAGCGGGGGAAAGGATACGGTTCGAGCATTCTAGACGCTATTTGTGAAAAGTTTAATGACAAGCCCATCAGGCTGGAACTGGACGCCTCAACTCCCTTAGGACTAGACAAGCTACGGGCTTGGTACGAAAGGCATGGCTTTACCTACCTGGGTGGTGAGGATATGGTACGCGAACCCCAAGAGGTGCCAAAGGTTTCGTCCTGCTAGCGTCACGCCGGACTATATCCTGCTTTTGCGAATAGTGGGCTAATGCGATTCCCTGCGGGATAGCTACGCTTCACGCATTTTCCCTCTAGATACAACTCCACTATTAGATCGGGTAGTGGATTGGGAAGTCTATGAAGGGAGAAGGGGTGCGATTCCCTATGGGATAGCTGCGCTTCACGCATTTTCAATCCAAATGCTGCTGAATTGTTAGATCGGGAAGTGGGATGGGAATTATAAGGGAGAAGAAGGGCACAATCTTCCAATGTTTTACTGAACACAGAAGGCTATTCATGGCGAAAGGCGATCACATCTATGTTGACTGCGGCGCTTACACTCATCATGGGATTGACTGTGGTGATGGCACTGCTATCCATTAAATAGGTGAAAGGCTAAAAGGTGTAATTTCTCGCACTTCAATGGCCTCCTTCACATCTGGAAAGAAGGTTTTCGTGAGACATTACCGTACTTATGACGATCCAGACCTGATAATCATACGGGCAGAAAGTCGGTTGGGCGAAGATAAATACGATCTGCTCTTCAACAACTGCGAACACTTTGCTTCATGGTGTAAGACGGGGAAACATCAAAGTGAGCAAGTCAATCGTGCTGCGGCAGTAACAGGAAATACTTTTGGAATTGGAGCGTCAGTCGCAGGTTTTCAGGCTATGGACACAGTTGCTGCAACATTTGTGATTTCTGAGGAAATTGCTGAAGGACTCAGAAATGGGACATTAGAGCGGATTGGAGGTGTTATTTGCGATCCACAAACCAAGCAAGTGGTCGCTTGGTTACGCGAGACAACGCCCAATGCCTCCCCAGTTTCAAGCCTCCTGCAAGTTAGTACCACTGCTAGCGTGCTTAACTTGGGTATCTCAGTGATGGGATTTGCTGTAATAAACCAGCGCCTCAACGAATTAGAGCAACGCCTACAACAAGCACAGGAAGTATTAAACAAGATCAACTGCAAAATTGACCTTGGGTTTTATGCTAATTTTCGTGCAGCGCTTGGTTTAGCAGTTAATGCCTTTCAGATGAACAAACGCGAAAACCGCGAAAATATGGCTATTCAAGCTATCAACCGCTTTCTAGAAGCTGAACATATTTATATTGACTACACCAACAAAGAATTGGATCAAGGTAGTCAGGTTGCTGATGAATATCTTCTAACCTTATCTCTAGCGTATGTTGCTGAAGCACGTTGCCATTTGGAGTTAGGAGAAGCTGAGACAGCACTGAGTCGCATACAAGAAGGGGCAGCAGTTCTCCGCGAACGTACTCAGCGATATGTTGAACTTCTGCTCACCTCTAATCCAGCAGCATATTTTCATCCTCAATTTAAAGGTCAGATTGATTTGCGTAGACTGACCCAGATTTACCAATGGCTCGATCCAAGTCTAGATGAAAATGCTGTATTTGAGCTGCAACGGGAGAATATAGGCAAGATAATCCAAGAGCCTGATCAATGGATTTCCACACTCCCTAAAGCCATTTGGGAACCAGCAATAGATTGGGTTGGTAAAGCTTTTTGGGATAATCCTAAACAACAGATTTACGCACGTCTTCCTAAAGCTATGGAAGCAATGGAATCTGTAATCGAAACTAATCGCCGCTTTCAAGCTTATGAGACAGAAGTCCAAGCGATCGCACAACTCGGAATCAGCTTTCATGAGTGGCTAAAACTAGCACCCTCTGAAGAGATGGAACTAGAAGGAGCAGAGTTATGTACATCATTCCGAATAAGCTATTGGCATTTGCACCCTCTTGAAAATTCTCCTGTCATTGCTGCTATTAACAAAGAGTGCATCCCGCTCTTGAGTGGTGCGGTCATCTTGACATATTGCTCGTGTCGCCTGCGCTACTCTTAAAGAAGAATAGACATTTTCAATCCATGACTCAAAGGATTACACCTCAAATAGAGGTAAGGTACAAGAATTTTGAGTTCCCGGAAACAATTGATAAATATTGGTGTGGGAACAGTCCTTTTAAAACACACTTGTTTAATAGCTTCACCCTTTTTTTGCCCGATGTTGAACAATACCTAATTCGGACTGTAAAACAACGGGTCAAACATATCGACCAACCACAGCTCAAACAAGAAGCTCTCGCTTTCATTGGTCAAGAAGCGCAGCATTCGCTCCAGCATAAGAAATTCTGGGATAACTTACGCTCCTCAGGCTACGAAATCGACAGCTATCTTCGCTTTGTGCGAACTGTTTTTTTTAAGATTTTGGAACGTCGATTGAACAATCGGTTGAATCTAGCTATCAGCGCCGCAGGAGAGCATCTTACAACGGCTGTTGCCGAGATTATCTTGAAAGAGGAGTTCCTAGCAGACGCAGAACCACGTCTCAGGAATCTTTTCGAGTGGCACGCCGCAGAAGAAATTGAACACAAATCGGTAGTCTTTGATGTTTTTCAGAATGCAACCAATAGTTATCTGCTGCGCTTAGTGGGTATGGTTGTATCCCATATCTTGGTTTTAGGGTTCCTTAACCTGAGTTTAGTTATGCTGCTGTATCAGGACAAAAAGCTTCTAGATAGAAAAGTCTGGCAGGAAATGATGCAGTTCTGGTTTATCAAAGAGAAATTACTGTTCAGAATTTTATTAAATAGCCTGAAGTATTGCCGAAAGAACTTTCATCCTGCACAAACAGATAATTTGTTTTTGGTTGAGAAGGTACTGGCGAAGCAAGCCGCAGCTTAGAGCGGTTCTAAGCATCCAAAATCCCAAATGGGATTATGGCATCCACTCCACAACAATCCCTACCCGACTATCCTTTCGTTCTCTCGAATTCTGCTTCTGAATATCAGTAGACAAACGTAGATTGTGCGTGACAGCGTAGCCAAACGAAAGCGTCGTGATACCCACTTCCTCATTGCTACCGGGAGAGACGAAACTCTGAGTTAAAGAAACATCTGCTGCACCTGTGCGAGATAACGCCAACATCAGCCGCGCACCGACATTTACCCCATCGGTTGAAAATTTCCCCGTTTCCACATACCGATAGCCTACTTGTGGCGCAAAATTTACATAACTTCCTAAGGGAAGCACGTAGTATCGTAAATCTGCGCCAACAGACTCTCGTTTACCATTAAATGACCTGTGATAATCTCCACTTACCGTTAAGCCAGTGCGCCCAATAAATATATCCTCCACCCCGACATTAAATCCTGCTGCCTGTCCTGTTGAGGGAAACTGAGAGTAACCTAAGCGCACACGACTACGAAAACTAGGGTCATTACGAATATCTTCTAAAACATTCGGCACCTGCCGCAGCCAACGCTGTAAAACAGGGCTATTTTCAATGATTTCTGGCCTTAAATCTAACTCCTGTGCTGCTGGCTTAGGCGTTTCTTGAGGTTGAGGAGTTGTTGGCGTTTGGCTTAAATCTTGCACTACCCCCCTAACCCCCCTGATCAAGGGGGGAATATCAGGAGAGTCTTCTATTGTTGGGGGTTGGGGAAATCTATTTTCTGCCTCAGCTTTAGTTCTCTGTTCTACTGTTGAATTGAGGACAGGGTTAGAGGAAGAGGACTCTATAGCCAACGTTTCACTCCAAGCAGGCGCAGCTATCAAGAGTAAGCCAATACCTAGCAGCCACCATGTCCAGCCAAATCCGCTTTTATCATTCCCTTTTACGCTGGCGAGGAGTAAGTCGCGGCTAGACAAACAAAGTCCGTCTGTGCGGACTAAGAAAAAGAGGGGTACTAGTGCTGGATGTGGTGTCATTCCTTCTGCCTTTCGTGTCAACAGTCATTCACACAAAAAAAGCGGTTCTACTAGATGCAGAACCGCCCAAATCACAAGTTAGCGGAGCAAACTTTATTTAGCGGACAGAACCCTGTAGCGTTGTTACATCAACGGGTTTCATCAGGTATAGCTGCACGAACTGCCAACCATTGGAGATGTAGTAAGGCAGCTTCTGGAAGAATTGCAAGAATTTGGGAGTATTCGAGGATGCGATCGCACTCAGTTTCTCATTATTCTTGATGCAGATTTCCAGGCGCTCATAAAACTTTGGATTTTCCACATCCAAAACCACTGGAAATACCCGTGCTGAGGTTTCGTTCGTCTTCTCGATTACGTACTTATCGTACTCGCGAGCATCTAAGCCAATTGATGCATAGAAGTCAGACCGCTGGATATCATTAAGATACATTGTCACAAACACGGACAACAAGAAGAAGCGGCTCCACAGCTTTGCTTTCCAATCATTCAGAAATTGAGGCTGTGCCCTCATGATGGCATCAAAGAAATCGCCGTGGCGGTTCTCATCCTGACACCAGTTCTCAAAGAAGCGGAAAATTGGATAAATCCGGTCTTCTGGGTGCTTCTCCAAGTGGCGATAAATGGTGATGTACCGCCAGTACCCAATCTTCTCGGACAGATAAGTCGCGTAGAAAATAAACTTTGGCTTAAAGAAAGTATACTTGCGGCTCTTGGTGAGGAATCCCAAATCTAGCGACAGATTGAAATCTGACATCGCCTTGTTCAGGAATCCTGCATGACGTGCCTCATCGCGAGACATCAGCGTAAAGCACTCTGCCAAGACAGGGCTTTTATCTTTTAAGCGCCGTCCCATTTCTTTGTAGAGCAAGAAGCCAGAAAATTCTGCTGTACAGGAGCGCTCTAAGAATTCAACAAATAATTGACGCGTTTCTCCATCAATGTGATCCCAGGAGGTTTCAAACTCCGCATCCCGGACAAAATGATGGCGGTTGTAATCAGTCCGGAACTCTTCGAGGATAGCTTTGAGCTCGTCCTCGTTGGCTGCGATATCCATCCGCGCCATTTCATCAAAGTCGGTGGTGTAGAATCGGGGCGTCAGTAGGGTTTCCTTCGCCGGGACTTTCACCCCTGGTCGCATTTCTTCAAAACTTGGTTTTTTAAGAGAATCTACCATTTCAAGCGCTGCTCTTTATCTTTGCTTACGATTCTGATCGAATGGGGTGGCGATATGCAGGTGACTAAATGCACGTTTATACTGAACTGCTTTTAGAGTCTACCAAGGTCTTGCTGTGTACAAAATGCCGATCACGTTAAGAGTTGCAACGCAACTTCAACTTTTGTAACATTTTACCCCTTTACTCCAAGGAATATGACAGGTAGGGAAACCTTCTGGAGCGCTGCCCGATCTCTATGAAGAACCCCTTTGTTACGGGTGTTGTAACCAATGGCTAATTACAGCGTTCAGTGTCTACCCTGATATTAGGTAGCACAAAAAGGGAAAACTTTTAGATAAAAGCCTATGAAAGCTGAGACATATATGAACAGTAAGACGACTGAGCGAGTGGCTACATCCTACCTGCTTTGGGCTGTTTGGTTTTTAGGATTGGCAGGACTCCATCGTATATACAACGGCAAGATTGGCAGCGGTATATTGTGGCTGTTGACGTTCGGGATGTTTGGTTTTGGGCAGTTTATGGATGCCTTCCTTGTGCCCGGTATGGTGGATGAATACCAGCTTAAGCTTTTGGCAAAAAATGGTTTAGGTCCAAACGGGTTGCCATTGAGCCAACCTGCGATCGCAGCAACACAGAAGCGCCTTACCCCAGAGCAACTCACACTTAAGCTGCTCAAAGCGGCCCAAGCTAGAGGAGGTAAATTAACGATTACACAAGGCGTGATGGCAACGGGAGCCAACTTTGCAGAAGTGGAAGCGGCAATGAAAGACATGCTCAAATCGGGCTACGTTAACGTCATGAACGACCCAGAAACTGGCACTGTACTTTACCACTTCCACGAACTTTAGAATGCCTGCTGCTAATTTCTTATCAGCCACTTTTGAGCGTTGAGGCGCTGTATCGTGTAAAACACTAACAGATCTAGGGTCACCTTACGCTCATCAATCATGAACGATTCTAGAGTACTGGGTTGAGCGCCATTGGTTGACCAAGAGAACGCTTTCTGCTTACTGATGTCTTCATCCGGGAAATAAACGTTAAATTGGCGCATTCCCTGTTGCCAGCTACCCCTTACCTGCCAGCAGTCACCATTCTGACTTAAACCCGGAATCTGTATTTTGTCCTTGACAAAAGCAAGGTCTACATTGTTAACACCTTGTTCGGCAAAGGCACTTTTCAGAGCTGGCAAGTATTCTTGCTCAATAAATTCATTGAAGGGTTTATCTTCAGGAGCTGGAGGCTTTTCTTTCTTTGCTTTTGCTCCTGCGGCTGGTTTCTCACCTGCTGCCTTAGCCGCTGGCTTTTTCGCGGCTGGCTTTTTCTCGACTTCCTCTTCGGCAGTCTTAGTAGGCTTTTCAACTGCGGTTTGACGGGTGGATTGACTTTTTTCACCTACAGCAGTGGGTTTATCCCCAGCCGCATTGGGATTCACATCTTGATTGACGGCGTTTGGATCAGGTGCATTAGCCGAGGGAAAATCACTTGCCTCTGGTACATCGGTACTGGGAGCGTTCTCTTTAGAGGCACTTGGAGTCCGCGATTCTCCAGCCGTCGGATTAGGAGGAGGAGGAGACGTTGTTTTGTCATCATTTGGGTTGTTAGGATTTGTTTCTTCTGCCATAGCTCAAGTGTTCCTTATCTCTATAATTTGGGCGATCGCTTAGTTTCAGATCTTTGTATATTTCTCTTTAATATTGACATAGGTTGGGGAAGCTGTATCCAACTGCCAAAAGGCTCAGGGGGTTTGGGAGACGACGACTTCTGTTATTAAAAAATCCAATGAATTTTATAAAAATTGCTCGATAGCTACCACAAAAAAATTACTTGGGCGTCTTCACAAAGGATATTTAATCAAACGAATTCCTGACTTCATGCAATAGCAATCAGTAAAAGATAAGGGCACGACATTGCCGTGCCCCTACATAAAACTAAATTGATTGAGATGGTTCAGCCGCTAAATTTTGACTTACTTCAGCCCCCCGCCACTGCTGGCACAATGCTCACTTCATCGCCATCCTTAAGGGGTGTATCGGTACCCTCCAGGAAGCGGATGTCTTCGCTGTTTACGTAGAAGTTTAAAAAGCGACGTGGCTTGCCGCTTTCATCGCACAGACGGGATTTAATCCCAGGACAGTTGCTTTCCATTGAATCAATCAATTCAGCAACACTGTTGCCGGTGCAGTCAAGAGTAGCCTGGTTATTAGTGAATTTTTGCAGAGCAGTCGGAATCAAAACTGTGATAGCCATAGATTCGTAATTAGTCGTTGGTAGTGAGGGTAAATCGTAGGAGCTGTGAGAATATTGACTCACAACTCCCTTGCAGGCACCCGAAGTTTTGAAAAAGTGGCATCGCGCCTATTCTATTCAAAACCTAGATTAGGACTTGTTGCCACTCTAGGCGATCGAGAGTATGAGAGCGCTCTAATGCCCGCTCAAAACTATCCAACTTCGCCTCAATCGTCAAGGGTTCTCCAATGTAACCTTGAATCGCTTCTTGAGTCTTCAAACCATTGCCCGTAATGTAAACCACGGTGGTTTCATCGGGGTCAATCTTTCCAGCTTCTACCAATTTTTTCAGAACTGCGATCGTTGTGCCCCCGGCTGTTTCAGTGAAGATACCTTCAGTTTCTGCTAGCAGCTTGATGCCTTCCACAATTTCTGCATCGCTGACGGATTCAATATTGCCGTTCGTTTTTTGAGCAATTTCTAGGGCGTAAACCCCATCAGCGGGATTACCGATCGCAATAGACTTAGCAATAGTATTCGGCTTAACTGGAGTAACAAAGTCGCGTCCTTCCCGGAAGGCTTGAGCGATGGGTGAGCAACCGTCTGCTTGTGCTCCACTGAAGCGAACTTTCTTGTCGTCCACCAAACCCACGTTAATGAATTCTTGGAAGCCCTTATAAATCTTGGTAAACAGAGAACCAGAGGCGAGGGGAGCAACGATGTGGTCAGGTAGCTGCCAGCCTAATTGTTCTGCAACTTCGTAGCCAAGGGTTTTTGAGCCTTCGGAGTAGTAGGGGCGCAAATTGATATTGACAAATCCCCATCCATGTGTATTGGCAACTTCACAGCAGAGGCGGTTGACTTGGTCGTAGTTCCCGTGTACTGCCATTACGGTGGGGCTGTAAATTAGGGTACCTAGGACTTTACCGGCTTCTAAGTCAGCAGGAATGAAAACGCAGCAATCTAGACCTGCGTGAGCTGCGATCGCAGCGGTAGAATTAGCTAAATTACCCGTGCTGGCACAAGATACAGTAGAGAAGCCCAATTCTTTAGCTCTAGTTAGGGCGACGGATACCACCCGATCTTTAAAGCTGAGGGTGGGCATGTTAACGGCATCATTTTTGATGTAGAGATTCTTCAGTCCCAGGCGTCTAGCTAAGCGATTTGACTTCACTAGGGGAGTCATGCCCGTACCCACATCGATAGGATTATCGGTAGCAACGGGTAAGAAAGAGCGATAGCGCCAAATGGAATTCGGCCCTGCCTGAATGCTCTCACGGGTGACATGGCGGCGGAGGGCGTCGTAATCGTAGCTAACTTCCAGAGGACCAAAACACAGTTCACAAACGTGCTTTGCTTGAAGCTCGTACTCAGCGCCACACTCTTTACAGGCGAGAGCCTTAAAGGTGGCAGACGTTAGTGATGTCTGGGGTACAGTCGCCTGGGTCATGGCTGCAATCTCTCAATCAATTTCCTTTAACAGAGCCTGATAGTAACACAGCCCCAAAACCCCGTCAAACATACCCGACTTTTTTTGTCGGGATTGATTTTTCTAGTCGGTGTTTCTCAGTTGAGTTTCCTGCCACTGTGTTTCTAATGGTTTGCTCCTGGGGCGTAATATCAATCCTGTAGTGGATGAAGGTTGGGGTATCTTTCGCTGAAGGTGAGCAGACGAAGGATTAGATAGCTTTGTTAGAAAACCGTCTGCCACCATGCGGCGATGAACTTCATCCCAGTTCGGGAGGTTACTGTCTTCCTGTTGCCAATGAACTACAGACGCCTCATCACACCAATCCTGAAGACGGGGCATAACACTGCGGTGTGCGCCTGAGTTGCGGTAAATCTTCATTGCTGCCTGTTCTTCCCATGCTGTCATCGTCCAAAAGGTTCGGTTCGCGTCGCTCAAAAGTTTGCCACCTAGAAAGCCCGGAGTATTGACACTCTGCCAAGCCGTTCGTAAAACGTTCCAGCCGAACGGTGGTAGATAAAGAGGTGAACGTACCCGTAGGCGTGTTACTGAAACAAACACCATTGAAGTTTTCTCCTTTACCTTTGCTGTATGCAACTAATTTAATAGTAAACTAAGTAATGCAATTAGTTGCGTATAAAAAAAGAAAATAAGGTGCGTTACAACGCACCTTACCAGTAGGAGTACATCAGTTGTGAGGAGAAGCTTGACAGAGTAAGGATTCAGCCGCCACTAACGGGGGGAATCAATACCAGCTCATCACCCTCTTGGACGATGGTATCTGGCTCAACGAACTCAAAATTGATACCAAAGCGGGTGAGGTTGCGCCACTGTTCGAGTTCTGGATGTTGGGTGATGAGGGTGTCTAGTACAGTGGATACGGGTGTTTGGGGGGGAAATTCCAGCACCAGTTCTGGAACGCCGTAGGCTTCTTGGTAAGCGGCGAATAGTTTGACAGTGACAGTGAGCGAAGTTTCAGACATATATACTAACAAAGGATGCATTGTCCCAACATGGGGGCGATACCCTCAGGGTAAGACTTGAAGGGGTGCAAAGTTACTCGTTATCCGTATATCTGTTTTTGGTAACTGCTTGCTGTTGGTTAGCGTCCTTTAACCTTGATGTCCGTTCGTATCGCTGGTGAGTTTATTCTGTGGGAGATTACCCACAACCTTGGCAACATTAATACCCGTTGTCTGACGCAGTTGCTCTAAGAAAGACGCCATTTTAGTTACATTACTGCCATTGTGGGCATCAATGACGGTTAAAGTTTCTACCTCAACCTCCGGTACTCCAGCCGCCATTGTTTTCAGTAGAGGTTCTAGCTTTTGGAAGAGGAAGATTTCTCGTGCAGATGCACCTGCAGTCTTCCAGGATTCTGCTAGGCGTTGTGTACCTGCGGCTTGTGCCTTGCCGTCTTCTACAATGCGTGCAGCATCACCTCTAGCTTTTGCGATCGCTCTTTTACATTCTGCCTCTGCGGGAGCCACGACATCCGCCTGTAATTGCTGTTCTACCTGCTTGATGCGCTCAGTCTGTACGGCTACCTCTGCCTGAACCCGCGCTACTTCCGCTCCTACCACAGACTCTACTTCAGCGACTACTGCCGTTCGCTTAGTGAGCGCATCTCTGACTCTACGTTCCGCCTCCGCCTTCGCCACTTGCAAATCTCGCTCGATGCGTCGGAGTGCGGTAATGCGATCGTTTTCTGAGGTTTGAATGATTGACTCCGCCTTAGCTCTTGCTTCCGCGATTCGCGCATCCCGCAACAGTTCTGCTTGCTGCTTGCGTCCGATTGAATCTAGATAGCGAACCTCGTCGGATATATTCTTAATTTGGAGGTTATCCAGTACCAGTCCCAGCTTTTCCAAATCGTCTTCCGCTTCTTCTAGCAAGATTTTGGCGAAGGCAATTTTGTCTTCATTTACTTGTTCTGGAGTTAGGCTGGCTAAAACTCCTCGTAAATTTCCTTCTAGTGTCTCCTTTGCTAATTGTTCAATTTCCTGACGACTTTTGCCTAGAAGACGCTCGATCGCATTATGAATTGTAGGTTCTTCGCCAGCAATTTTGATGTTTGCCACCCCTTCCACCGTCAGAGGAATCCCGCCTTTGGAGTAGGCATTGGATACCCGTAGTTCGATAATCATGTTGGTTAGATCCATGCGGAAGGCACGCTCTAAAAGAGGGACTTGAATACTGCTTCCACCTTTTACTAAGCGGTATCCTACATCGCGTCCCTCGGAAACTTGGGTGCGATTTCCGGCAAAAATTAGCATTTCGCTGGGCTGACAAATGAAGTAAAAGTTACGAATTACAAAGAAACCAGCACCAGTGCCAGCACCAAAAATTCCGAGCAGTAAGGCTATAATTTCCATAATTTTTTTTAACGCAGAGGAACGCGGAGTTTTACGCAGAGAGGCGCAGAGTTTTTAGATAGATTTAGTGGGATGAGTGGTGTTGAGTGTGCCTACTACATCAATGCCGAGCGTTTGATTGACGCTTTGTAGAAACTGCAAAACAATTTCTGGATAGATGTTGACTAGGCTTGCTAAAGATTTCCCATCGCCGTTATCAATGACGTTGACTTTATCGAGTTGAATTCGCTTGGGAATTTGGACGGCTTCTTTGAGTACGGTTTCGATTTGCTGAATTAAGAACAATTCAGATGCATCGGTACCGGTTTGTTGCCAAACTTGGGAGAGGATATCATTAACTAAGGCAGCGGCTTTGGCGTTTTCTTCTAGTACTGCGGCTTCTCCTCTGGCGCGGAGTTCTTTGGCTTGTCGTTGGGCTTCGGCGGGGAGAACTTCATCGGCTTCTAGGCGCAATCGTTCTAATTGCGATCGCAAAGCTTGTAGTACCTGTTCGGCTTTCGCTTTCTTTTCTTTAGCTGCAGCGGTGGTGATTTCTTCTTCCGATCGCGCTTTTTGTTCTAGCTTTGCCTTAATTTGGCGGAGTTCGTTTTCTTTTTCTAGGACGATAATTCGATCTTGAGTTTTGGCAACTTCTGCGTGTTCTTCGCATTCAGCTTCTACCTGCTCAGCTTTGGCGATCGCGTTTGATTCAGCAATTTCTGCATCTCGGATAATCAGCGCGATTTGCTTGCGTCCCAAGGATTTGAGATAGTCTACGTCATCGGAGACGCTTTGAATTTTTAATGTGTCTAGTTGTAGTCCCAATTTAGCCAGATCGCGACTAACATCAGAGGCAATTCGTTCAGCGAAACTAAGTCGATCTTCATTGAGTTCTTCAGGGGTTAGGGTGGCGACAACACCTCGGAGGTAGCCTTCTAGGGTTTCTCGTGAGACACGGGTGAGTTCGGAGCGATCGCGATCGAGAAAGCGTTCGATCGCATTGCCAACCACTAACGGATCGGTGGAGATTTTCACGTTTGCGATCGCCTGAATATTCAGAGGCGTTCCTCCCTTAGCATAGGCATTCTTCACTTCCACCCGCACGGGCATTGTTGTCACGTCCATGCGTTTAACTGTTTCGACAATGGGAATACGAATTGCTCGCCCCCCGGTTAGCACCCGGTAGCCTACTTCTTGCCCATCTTTGGTACGCCGCTTTCTACCTGAAAGAATCAAGACTTCATTAGGTTTGCAGATGCACAAAAAGGACTTGAGGAACCAAAGCAATACAATGATGCTAAAGATGGAAAGGGCGATCGGAAGACTGCTCCACAGTAGCCCTTCAAAACCATTTTTTCCGGTACTGGTTAGAGGGTTCGGCGTAGCTTGTGCGACTTGCACCACGGCAACATCTTGATCGAAAAATGATTTAGATTTCGGTTGAGTATTCATAACTGATTTCTACTGGTTTTTATTAGATATTTTTGGTTGCTTGACGCTCAAAATCTTCAGATACCACCCACACCTTATTGCCCTTCATCGCGACAACGAATACGCGATCGCCTTGATTAAATTCTTTAGAGTCGTCTGTAAAAGCAACGAAATCGACCAAAGAGCCTTTCACATTGATGCGAACCTTCCCTTGTGTTTTGGAATCAAAAGGGATTTCAACTGTTCCGGAACGACCGACTACATGATTGGTGCGGACTAAGCTATCCACTACTTGGCGTCGCCGTTGGATATAAATTAACCAAACCACTAACGCACCAAACAAAATACCAACGACAACTGAAATGCAAGCAACTATCAGAATTAGATTATTCACCGCCACCCTCATCAATTGTTTGATACAAACTCATGAGTGTTTTTGGATTAGCTCTCCGAAACGCCATTTCCCAGAGTTTTAGAGTTAGCATAGCTTGCTGTCTTTCTCCTTTGGTCTTGAAAAGATCGTGGGCTATCTTTAGATTTTCTATAGCTTCGTCTCTGTTGCCTATAGAGTTCTGCCTGTATAGCATTACTCCTACATTTCTGAAAGCATGAGCATAAACAGGATTAGTAATAACATGCGATTGCCAATGCTCGATTTGTTTTTCAAATTTAGATGGGACAGCGTCTGTCTCACTACTAGAAGGTTGGCGTGAGTTCTGTATCTTTCCTACATCAGTGTGTGTCTTAATTCCTAACCAGTCTCTAATTTCTTGAACCAACCAGTCACGTTCTGCTCTAGTAATAGGAGGGGCAAATACACCCAGCTTGTATGCTTGAACACCAGCTAGAATAACAATTGCACTCGAAAGACCGCCATTGACACCCGGAAATTCATAACCTTTACCAACCTCGTCGATAGCCGAAGTTTCTCCCTGACATTGCCGATAGGGCACACCCAGTAACTTCCACTTTATTAGAAAAGAGGTTCTGTGGAATGATATGTAAATTGACCCAAAACTAGGAAATAGCACTGCAACTAGCAGCATTAACCCAGCTATTAAAAATATTAATTTAAATGGGAAAAATACCGATCCTAAAAAAAGAGTGAAAACGTGCCATATAAGTAGGAAAACAATTATTATATAAATATCAGCGGGGATTCGTATTCCTCGAACTGGAATCTTTATCTTTAACTGATTAAAAGATTTTTTGAGCTGAATTCGGCTACCGTAGGGCTTAGATGCTAGGGCAGAGGAGTTAGGAATATTCCCAGTTATAAAAGCGTCTAGCGCTTGACCAGCGGTGCTAAATCTTTGCTCGATATCGGGTTCTGTAAGGGTTTCTATCCAGTTGATCAAGTGGGGATTTAGCGTCACTTTATCGCTAAACTGAATCCGCATATTTCGCTGCGGTAAATCGGCGGGTGCAGTACCCGTCAACAGATGAATCAAAGTAGCCCCTAAAGCGTAAAGATCAGAGGCGGGGACTGCTCGACCCCCGAACTGTTCCATTGGCACATAACCGTAAGTGCCAACTACCGTAAACGTAGCTCCCTCTGTTGCGGCACGGTCTTGCACGGCACCAAAATCAACTAAATAAATCTTCTCATCCTGACCCAAAATCAAGTTACTGGGTTTGATATCGCGGTGGAGAACGGCAGGACTGAGTTCGTGCAAATAAATCAAAATCTGCAACACATCAGTGGCAATTTTTTGCACCTCTGTTTTAGAAAATCTCCGCCCTTGAGTCAGTAAGTCCTTTAAGGATGAACCCGGAATGTAGTCCTGAACTAAGCCAAACCAAAGGATGCGATCGTCGATAGAAAAATAATCGCGGTACTTGGGAATTTGGGGATGGTTCAGTTGCTTGAGTATATTAGCTTCCCGCTCAAACAATCTGAGGTTATCCCAATGGACTTGGTCTCCAAAAGCCAGTAATTTAACAATGACAGGTTCGGCTGGGTTTTTCGCCAAATCTTCTGCTAACCAGGTCTGACGACCTGCGTTGTGTCCTAATTGTTGTTTGAGTTGATAGTGTTTTTGTAATATCTGCCCTACTTGTAGCATCGGGAATTGTTCCAATAAATCTCTGGCAAATGTCAATGGTTGCTATGACAAGCTTGGGATACCTGTCTCAATCAGTAGTTCTTATCTCTAGGGCGTTGCCACTTATGCAAGAAGTTCAATGAAATGCTGGAGTACCTAGTGCAGCGCGGCGAAAATAACCCGCCAGTCCAAAAAGGTTAAAAAGCTTACTGTACAAGCAATATCCTTTGGAGCCTCCTGCCTTCTTTCTTGGAGCCTTCTTGCACTAGATACGCCTTTGTACCTGTGGACTATAAAGATTTGGAGCAAGATGGAAGACAATAGCCTTCTCAATCACTGACGTTTGGTTTTAAGTCCTCCACTGGTTCGACAACGTTCAACTCAGGATCAAGTCGGCGCTTCTTACCATCGAGTAAAGCACTGACCGTCATATCTCCCATGACATTAATGGCAGTGCGGCAGCGATCGAGGAACCAATCTACAGTTATTAGTAAGGCGATGTATCGGGTGGGCAAGCCAACCGCAGTAAATACCAGGGTCATCGTTACCAATCCCGCCTCTGGAATTCCTGCTGCTCCCACAGAGGCAAAGATAGAAGTAATTACGACAATCAACTGCTGGGGAAGACTCAGATCTAGATTCAATATTTGAGCAACAAACAGTGCAGACATCGCTTCGTAAAGAGCCGTGCCATCATTATTAAAGTTACTGCCGACTAAGGCTCCCAGCGAGGCAGAGGATTCTCGCAAGCCAATTTTTTCGAGCAAAGCCTCAAAAGTAATGGGCATGGTTGCCGTTGAGGAAGCGGTTGAAAAGGCGGTAAACAGAGCATCCGACCCTCCTCTTAGGAACTGTTTTGGATTCACCCAGGAACCAAAGTGTACTCTAGTTAGGTAATAACAGGCTTGCAAAAACAGGGCTATTAAGACTGCCAAAATGAATGCCCCCAAGGATTTAAACGGTGCAAAACCCTGAAGGGCAATCGTTCTGGCGACAATGCCGAAAACTGCTAGGGGTACAAGGGCGATAACCCAGTGCAGGATGCGAACTACTGCCTCAAATAACAGGGTGATAACTTGCTCAATAGGCAGGTAGTCCTTCTTCCCTTGGGCAGTTTGCTCGGATTTCAAGGCACGCAGGACAATCCCAAACGCCAAAGCGAGAAAAATAAGTTGGAGGACGTTGTTATCAACTAGGGGCTTGAGAATCGCCTCAGGTACAATATCCTGAATCAATCCCCAAGGGTCAAGGGTTTTGCTGACTTCAGCTGCGTCTAGCGCCGCTACCTCGATACGACCCCATTTACCCGGTTTCAGGACGTTGGCGACCAAAAGACCGATGAAAATTGCCGCCAGGGTATTAGTAAGAAGAAGAAATGCTAAACGGCTACCTGCCCTACCAGGGATAGTGGCAGTTAGGAAGGAGTGGAGTACTGCCAGCAAAATTAAAGGTGTGGCGAGGGCGCGTAAAGCTTTGAGTACCAAATCACAGGGGATTGCTAAGTTTTTAATTAGGGCGATATTCTCCGGGTTGGGTTGACCGGCACCGAGTAAAATTCCTAACCCGATCGCAAAAATCAGAGCGATCGCAATTTGCAAATAAAGCGGGATACGCCGCCAAAGGGGGCGGTTTTTGCTGTCCAAATCACTCATGAGTGTGGCTGAATAATTGAGTAACCTAATTACTTGAGATTTACTTGGCTTTTAGCAGCAAGCTTGTTATTGACAAAAATAGCTAGTTCTGAGGTAACGATTGACAACAGTCATAATCATAAAACCTCAAAAATATACATATTGAACAAAAATAATGAACTAAAAATATAGCTAATTTTTCATAATTCATAATCTATAATTTATAGTTCATAATTCATAATTCATAATTCATAATTCATAATTCATAATTCATAATTCATAATTCATAATTCATAATTTATAATTTATTAAACCCAAACACACGAGCTAAGACAGAGTTTGGGAACTGCTGAATTTGTTGGTTGTAACCTTGCACCGCCTTGTTGTAGCGCATTCGTTCTACAGCAATGCGATTTTCCGTGCCAGCAATTTCGTATTGGAGATTGATGAACAGCTGACTCGACTGTAACTGAGGATTAGCCGCAGCATAGTCCCTAAAACGTGCGATCGCATGATTCACATTAGCAATAGCAGCCGTTTTTTCCTCCGGAGTATCTGAGTGTAAATAAGCCTCACGAGATTTCACTAGTAGAGAAACGAGCTCTTGTTCGTGTTTGGCATAGGCTTGCGTCACGCTAACCAAGTTAGGGATAAGATCGGCACGTCGCTGGAGTTGATTTTCCACTTGTGCCCAAGCGGCATCAACATTTGAGGCAGTATTAGAAAAGGAGTTGTACGTCTGAATACTCCAGAGGACGCTAACAGCCGCGATGCCTGCACCAGCGATCGCAAACAATTGGCATATACGCCTTGCTCGCTGTTGTTGCTTTTGCCGTTGCTCCTGCTGCGTCTGAATGTCTTGGATGGCTTGCTCGATAAACGCAGCAGGAATTTGGACTTCTAACCCCGCTTGCACTAGTTCAGATAGAGAGTAGCTTTGGGTTGAGTGAGCATAGTACCGAGAGGCTAGAGCAA